>JAIENH010000349.1 GCA_019751475.1 Cyclobacteriaceae bacterium | reverse complement strand
CCACGAAGCATATGCCGACAACCCGGAGGTATTCATTAAAACCCTTCGTTACTTCACCATCAAGCCAGGCTACCGGCTGCTGATGAAGTCTTTCTATGCGGCTGGATTTAACCTGGTGGCCGCCACGGTAATGCCGTCTTTGTTGGGGTTTTTGATTGCTGGTATGATTCTGCTTACATGGCTTCAACGAAACACAACCCAGTGGATAGCAGCGTTGATCGTAATTCTATTCAGCATCACTCCGTTTATGATTGAGGCCGCACGACTCTCCACCCCTGATATGATTACTGCCTCCTTGCTCCTGCTGGGAGTTTTCCTCGTGATTGAATACAAAATAGAAACTGGTCTTATCCTGCTGTTGCTCACTGTGTTCTTCCGCCCGGACAGTGCAGTCTTTAGTGTATTGCTGTCGGTTGTTTTGTACGCTCGAAGTCTGGTGCGCCTGCAGACAGGGTTGATATTCCTCACGATGAATATCATGCTTGCGGTTGTACTCATAGGGGGCGTGACGCTAATAAAAGAGTTTCTTTTTACCACGTCCGACTATTCTCCTTATTGGTCAGTTGGCGTGGGGCTGACGAATTATGGGAATAGCCTGGTCGCTGGCGGGCGGTCTGTCATTCATAGCTTCACCATTCCATTACTGATTGTATTGATTCTTCTGATCAAGTTCCCCGGCCCACTTGGCGATCGATGGAGGGCCGCACTGATGGCCATACTACTGGCGCTAGTCAGTCGATACTTCCTTCACCCGGTGGTGGAAGACCGGTTCCACGTTGGTTTTTACCTAATCACTCTAATGGCCTGTTGCGTTTGGGTCGTACCACACATCAAGGCACTGAGGTCAAAGTCCATCTGAACTTCATTTCTTTCGTCCATTTTGTACCTTGTCGGCATGTTTCAGTTTTCACTCAGGCGGATACTTTCTTCCGGGGAATTGCAGAACGAAAAGGCCAAAGACTATCGCAACATCGTGATCCTACAGGTCCTCATTGTTACGTTCGGACTTACCCTTACCGGCCCTATCCTAGAAGACTCAAAAAGTGACCTGTCCAAATTTATCATTTCGGTCTTTTCTTTTTTCGGGGCACTTTACACCTACCTGCTCTGCGACCTGCTGAGAAATTTTACAAAAAGCAAACTGTTGTTGGCGGTAGTGTTTTCTTTGCTCATTAGCACTGTCACCCTTGGAATATTAGCCGAGTTCCCCTACTACCAGATCATTCAGATATCAAACCGGCAGGCATTGCTGCTGTGGGTGCATGGATTGCTCTTCCCTATTGAAGTGACTGTGATTGCCTTCGCCATCCGCGACATTTTCTCCGGTGGCTTCCTTACACCTGACAAACTCTGGGGAGCCGCCTGTGTGTATTTGATGGTGGGTATTTCTTTCGGGAGCCTCTACGACCTGATTACCATTGCAGACCGCGGGGGCATCGGCAAGGAAATCGAGTTGGGATTTCCCAACTATTCGGAGAGTATCAACTTTAGCTTCTGTGTACTGGGCGGTGTCGATCACGGCCTGGAACCCGAAAAGCTCATCCGAAACATCAGTACGATGGAGGCTGTATGGGGAAACCTCTATGGCATGCTCATCATCGGCAAGCTGTTGGGGCTGCCACGGCAGGAAGACAAGCTTTCCTGACCTTTTTATAAACACCGGCCCAAGTCCGGCTGTTTATTACCTTTGATTTAAAATCGAAAACCATTTATGAACAATCGCAGACTCCCCCTCATTATCCTTGGCGTGATCGGCTTCATCGTAGTGATGGCCCTGTCCTCCAGCCTTTTCTATACTATTCAGAGCAACGAACGAGCCATTATCTTCTATCCCTTCGGCAAGGGTCTTGATCGTGATAACGTGATTGACCAGGGCATCCACATGAAAGCCCCGTGGAATGATGTCTATATCTACAAAGTGAATGAAATGTCATCAGACGAGAACATGGACATCCTCGATAAAAACGGACTATCCATCCACGTTGACATTACCGTGCGCTACTTCCCCATACCGGAGAAGATTGGCTTCGTTCATCAGAAATTTACTCAATCGTATGTAGAAGTATTGGTAATCCCCGAAGTACGCTCTACGGTGCGCCAAGTGATGGGCCGGTACACAGCCGAAGAAATCTACTCGACCAAGCGGGCCGAAGTGGAGACCGCCATCAAAAACGAAACGGAGAAAATCCTTGGTGCCAATTTTGTGACGGCCACAGCAGTGCTTATACGCTCCATTGTTTTACCCGAGCAAATCAAAGGCGCCATTGAAAACAAGCTCCAGCAAGAGCAAGAGGCCCTTGCGTATCAATTCCGGCTGGACAAAGAAAAAAGTGAGGCTGAACGCAAGCGCATTGCAGCCGAAGGTGAATCACGAGCTAACAACATTATCAACAATAGTTTGTCTGATAAATTGTTGAAAATGAGGGGCATAGAAGCTACCCTCGAGCTGTCGAAATCGCCCAACACCAAGGTAATCGTGATTGGCTCAGGCAAAGACGGCATGCCACTCATTTTAGGAAATAATTAGAGATTATTATAGCTGCCATGCTCCATTTTTCTGGATAAATTTGCAAAAAAAGAATATGTATATCCCGAATGAACAGCGGCTTATTGAGTTGCTAACGGAATACATCATAAGAACCGACCAGTACTTTGAACGTGCTGACCGACAACATGGAGAGTTCCAAGAGTTGGCAAAGTCTCAGGCAGAGCTTGCAAAAAAGCATACAGAGCAAAGCGAAGTGTTGATTCGGCAATCGGAGCGCATGGAGACGCTTATCCAAGTACTGCTCAAACACTCTGAGAGTTTAGAATTGATTGAGCGGAAATTATTTTCACATGACGACCGCCTTAATAAACTTGAATCAAATGCCTTGTAAACCCAGCACTTCCCTTTATCTTTAAAGCAAAAGCTAAATACTCTTATGGCAAAGACAGCACAGCTTATCTTAGATGGCAAAACGTATGAATTTCCGGTAGTGGAAG
>JAIENH010000808.1 GCA_019751475.1 Cyclobacteriaceae bacterium | reverse complement strand
CCTTCGAAGCAAGGAACAATTTTCTTCCCCGGTCTTGATGGTGGTGCTGAGTGGGGCGGGCCTGCCTTCGATCCTACTTCTGGCCTGTTCTATGTGAACGCAAATGAAATGGCTTGGGCCTTTGAGATGATGGATGTGAAAACTGGTGTTCCTCAAAACGAAACGTGGCAAGACGCGGGCCTGCGGTTGTATAAAAAATCTTGCATGGCATGCCATGGCACCAATCTTCAAGGTGCAGGAAATTTTCCAAGCCTGAAGAACATGAGCAAAAAATATACAACAGAAACGTTTGCCGATCTCCTGGCCACCGGCAGGCGAATGATGCCTGCCTTCAGCAGTCTTTCAAAAGAAGAAAGTCAAGCATTAGCTGCATTCGTTCTTGATCTCAAGTCACTGCAAAAAAAGAAGTTTGAATCAAAACCACAGCCAATCGATTCATTCCGAAATCTGCCGTACACTATTTCAGGCTATAAAAAATTTGTAACCAAAGAAGGCATACCTGCTATCAAGCCACCCTGGGGAACACTTAATGCCATAGATATGACAAGCGGAGAGATTGCATGGCGAGTGCCTTTAGGTGAGCATCCTGCATTTATAAAGAAAGGAATCCTGACGGGCACCGAAAACTACGGAGGCCCGGTCGTGACCGATGGTGGATTGCTATTTATCGCAGCCACGAGTGATGGCAAGTTCAGGGCCTTCAACAAGCAATCGGGAAAACTATTATGGGAAACCAAACTTCCTGTACCAGGCTATGCTACGCCTGCTGTGTATGAGGTGGATGGAAAGCAATTTGTTGTAATAGCCTGTGGTGGTGGAAAGCTGGGCACAAAATCTGGAGATGCATATGTAGCCTTTGCGCTGCCGGACAAAAATTAATAGCTAACGGAATTCAGTAAAAAAGAGGGTCAAAAGATAAGTTTTCTTACAGCCCTTGGCCATCAACCCATAATCTGCTATATCTTAAGGTCAACTTAGTGCGCTTGAGGTGTGAGGCTTACAAGTATCATTCTATTGTTTTCGTTGTGCAGCCTACTCAAGGTTCAGGCACAGATGGATGCCCTGTGGGCGAGGTTGCAGCGCAGCGATACTACGGGTCGTGGTTCGGATTACATGGCGTTGTTAAAGCACTACTATGGCAATAGTCCTGATACCGTTGAGATGCTGGCCAATCAGCTGCTCGCTTTTTCCAAAGATGTTGGATCGAAGCGATATGAGCTTACTAGTCTATGTCTGCTGGCAGACACCTATTATGATGGAGGCAAGTATGCGAAATCGATAAGTACCTATCTCACAGCCTTGCAGATTCAAAACATTGACGGAAAAAGACTGGCGTCCATTCATAACGACCTTGGCAGGGGCTACCGAAGGCTTGGCGACAAACCAAAAGCACTGGAGCATTTTTTTAAAAGTGTTGACCTGGCGCGACAAGCCAATGATGTTGGCATGGAAGGAACGGTCTATAATAACCTCGCCATCGTATTCTCTTCTGAAGGAAATGACTCACTTTCACTTGACTACCATCTCAAGGCAATGCGGCTGAGCAAGCAAGTGAACGATTCTACGGGGGTCGCCTTGGCCTACAATAACATTGGAGAAACGTACCTGACAATGGATAGGTTAAACGATGCAAAAGAAAGTTTCAAGGAAGCGCTTACCATCAACGAAACGTTAAAAGACACGCGCGGGCTGGCAATCTCCTACTCAAACATGGGCTCATTGGCATTGGAAGAAAAAGATTTTAACACTGCAATCGATTATCTTACCAAAGCGCATACTGCCTATGAGGAAATTCACGTAAGTGTGTATGTGGCCGAAACAAAACTATTGCTTTCAGAAGCCTATCTTGGATTAGGCCGCACTACCGAAGCCATACGATTTGCCCTGGATGCTATGCAGATGGGCAATAAAATTCAGTCGCCTGAGCTAACCCAGCAAGCGGCCATGCAACTATCGACTTTATACAAACAACAAGGAAACCACAAACAATCACTGCAGTATCTGGAAATTTCAAGCGAAGCGCGCGATAAAGTGCGTCACCTGGAAATCAAAGAAGCGCTCGATAATTATACCTCAAGGCATGCGTTGGAAAAAAAGCAATTAGAGGTGTCCACACTGGAGGCAGACTTAAAAATGAAAGAAGTGCAAGAGCAACGGCAGCGCCTGGTTAACTACGCACTGACTTTCGGTACCATTGCCATCTTCATTGTAACTGCTATTCTTTGGTATGCCTTCCGCCAGAAGCAAAAAATTAACAAGCTGCTGCTGGAGAGTCAGCGCACAGTGGAGTTTCAAAATTCAGAGTTGCGCCAGTTGAGTGCGGTAAAGGATAAGCTCTTTTCTATTACAGCGCACGACTTTAAAGGCCCTCTTGCTTCCATCAACGGCCTCCTTCCATTGCTGCGTGACAATCGCCTGAACGAGACAGAAAGAACATTTGTGTTAGATAAACTTTCATCTCAACTAAATGCCACCACGTATTTCTTGGATAATCTGCTGCAATGGTCGAGAAGTCAGTTTAGCAATCTTACGCCCAAGCCCGTACGAATTGAATTGACTTCGTTGATAACAGAGTGCATGCAGTTGGTAGGAACAATGGCCGCTTCCAAAAAAATTACAATTACCAATCACGCTTCTGATGCCGAGATTTATGCAGATGTGGAGATGATGCGATTGGTCTTGAGAAACCTGGTATCCAACGCAATTAAATTCTCACGCGAGGGCACCCAAGTCCTTATCCAATCAACAATCGAAAACAGCTTTTGCCACATAAGCATCGTTGATCAGGGAGTCGGCATTCCTGCTGATAAGATAGACCAACTTTTCAAGCTGGAGACCATTGTGACTTCGGGCACGCGCAACGAATTGGGCACCGGCCTCGGATTGACACTGTGCAAAGACTTTGTCACCGCTAACGGTGGGCAAATTTGGGTGAAAAGTAAAGTTGGGGAAGGCACTACGTTTACGTTTTCAGTGCCGTTG
>JAIENH010000256.1 GCA_019751475.1 Cyclobacteriaceae bacterium | reverse complement strand
CCGCTCTTTCCATTCATCGCTCACGCGAAGTAGGTGTGCGCAAGACACTGGGCGCCCAGCAGTCGCAACTAGCCTTTCAATATTTGGGTGAAGCATTTTTGTTGACGACCATTGCGGGTTTGCTTTCTATTGTGGCTGCCGAGTGGATTGCTCCCCTGATTGGTAATTTCCTGGAGAAGAAAATTGTGCTTGAAATATTTCACAATCCATCGGTGATCATATTCTTGTTGGTCATCATTTTATTTACGGCCTTATTTTCAGGATTATACCCGGCTGTGGTCCTTTCCAGGTTCAACCCGGTGAAGGCACTGAGAAATAAATTGTCTCAGCAAGCCCAGGCAGCTGTGCCGGTGCGAAAGATTTTAGTGGTATTGCAATTCTTTATCGCGCAGGTATTAATCATCTGTACCCTCGTGGTGTCAAGCCAGTTGTCTTTTTTCAGGAACCAACCATTGGGCTTTACCAAAGAATCCGTTATCAATGTAGTTTTGCCGGGTCGGGAAGAAAGCAAATTAGAAGCGATACGTAACATGCTGATGGCCGATGGAGATGTTAAAGACGTTTCCTTTTCGCTGGGAGCACCAACCTCAGGTATAGATTTCGGTACTGGAATGTACCTAACGGAAAAAGGTAATGCACAGCGATATAGTGTAGATATTAAACCTGTGGACGAGCACTACAAAGATGTTTATGAGTTGGAATTGATTGAAGGCCGATGGTTTACGGAAAGCGATGTTAAGATTGGTAATCTAAAGGAAAACGCAAAGTGGGTATACGTAATAAATGAACAGGCGGTGAAGGAATTGGGCTTTGCTTCGCCTAAAGATATTATTGGACAAAGCGTAACAATTGGCTTTAATGACACACCGGGACCTGTGATTGGGGTCATCAAGAATTTTCATGTGGCATCCTTGCGTGAGGAGATGAGACCTGTACTGATGCTGCCTTTTAACTTTTCATACAACGCAGGCATTAAGATTGCAACCACCAACGTGACCGGCTTGGTGAAGAGAATAGAAGAAGCCTACGCCACTCAATTTCCCGAATATCTTTTTGAATACACCTTCTTTGATGAATTTTTAGACAAGCAATACCGTGATGAGGAGCGCATGTTTACCATGTTCGAAATTTTTGCTGGCATTGCTATTTTTATCGGGTGTCTTGGTTTGTACGGCCTGGCCTCCTTTATGGCCCAACAGAAAACCAAAGAGATCGCCATTCGCAAAAGCCTGGGGGCATCGCTGGGCCATATTGTAGCCATGTTTTCCAAAGAATTTATTTTGCTGATCGTGGTGGCCTTTGTGATAGCTGCCCCGGTGGCATGGTATGCCATGGATCGCTGGCTCCAGGAGTTTGCATTCAAAATCGAAATCGGATGGGTTGTTTTTGTTATTGGAATCTTAAGCACCATCGTGATTGCATTCTCCACCGTGGGCTATCGTTCCCTGCGTGCGGCTACGGCCAATCCGGTTGATGCATTGAAAAGTGAGTAGCGTTTAAAACTTTTTTGTTAAGACGAAAATCATACAATCAATTATGCTAAAAAATTACTTCACCACCGCAGTGCGAAACCTTTGGAGGTCTAAGGGGATCACCATCATCAATATCTCAGGCTTAACACTAGGTGTTGCTACCAGCTTGATTTTGTTTTTGCTGGTGCGGAGCCAAACGAGTTTTGATAAATACCATTCTAAACTTGATAGGATTTACCGGGCAGTGTTACAATCGGATGGCAATAGTGGTAAAAACTATTCTGCCGGTGTCCAACCCGTTTTTTGGGAAGCGTTTAAAAATGACTTTCTAGAGGCGGAAGAAGTTGTTTTTACTTCATACAGAGGGGCCGGGAGTTTGGTGACTATTCCACAACCGCAAGGCGAACCGAAGAAATTTGGTGATGACAATAATCTGGTGTTTACTCAGCCTAGCTTCTTTAAGATTTTCGATAGAAAAATTTTAATCGGTGATGTAAACAATGTTTTGCAAGAACCAAACGAGGCTGTCATTTCAAAAAGAGCAGCTATAAAGTACTTTGGCAAAGAAGATGCCATTGGAGAAGTACTAAACTTTGAAGACAAGGAGTATAAGGTCACGGCTATTATGGAAGATTATCCGGACAATACCGACTTTCCTTTCAACGTGATGCTTTCATATATCACTATTAAAAAATCAAAGGACGAAGTGGGATGGAATGGCATTTGGAGCGATGAGCATTGTTATTTTTTGTTGAAAGAAGGTAGTTCGATTGCTGAAATAGAAAGACGCCTACCTGATTTTTATAAGAAGTATTTGGGTGAAAAAAATGATGACCATGCTGAGTATCACACACAGACATTAGCCAGCGTTCACCACGATGAACGATATGGCAACTATAACTACAATACCACTAGCTATGAGAAAATAGCTGCGATGAGCGTGATTGGTATTTTTCTGATTATAACAGCATGCATTAATTTTATAAATCTAGTAACGGCAGAAGCCATTAAACGCTCCAAAGAAGTGGGCATTCGCAAGACGTTGGGTAGCTCACGCGGTCAGTTGATTGCGCAGTTCTTGGGCGAGTCTACATTAGTTACTATTTTCTCTGTAGTGCTTGCCCTCGGTTTGGCACAAATCCTTCTCCCGTTTTTAAATACTTTTTTACACACTACTTTGGCCGTTCGTTTGAGTGACCCCACACTGTGGTTGTTTATTGCGGCCATAACCGTAGCAGTTGCCGTTCTGTCAGGGCTCTATCCCTCTTTTGTGGTGTCTGGGTTTAAACCCGCATTTGCTATTAAAAATCAAATCAACAATAGAAATTCATCGGGCTACAATTTGAGACGCGGATTGGTAGTACTGCAATTTGTGATTTCTCAGTTTCTTATAATCGCCACGATTGTGATGGTGATGCAAATGGATTTCTTTAATAAGACAGATTTGGGCTTTGTAAAAGAAGCTGTTGTAAATGTCCCTATTCCAGAAAATATAAGGAA
>JAIENH010000441.1 GCA_019751475.1 Cyclobacteriaceae bacterium | reverse complement strand
CCAGAATTTTCCAAGGTAACTAGTAGGCGGCACGTTGTTGTCGATGGCCACCAGGTCGGGCCGGCAGTCGAAGCCATGTTGTATCCTTCCGATGGTGGACAAAAATGATCCTCCGGCATGTGCAAAGTTTACGCGCAATTTCGGCAGTCTCTCAAAAATCCCGCCAAAGATCATGGAACAAATAGCGCGCGCTGTCTCGGCAGGCATGCCCACCAGCCACGGCAGCCAGTATCGCGACATCTTTTTTTCTCCCATCATGTTCCACGGGTGCACCAGCACGGCCATGCTGAGTTTTTCACACGCTTCGAAGATGGGGAAAAATCGCTCTTCGTTTAGATTCTCATCGTTGATGTTGGAACCAATCTGTATGCCTTGCAGTCCGATCTTTTTGCATCGCTTAAGTTCCTGGATGGCCAGCTCCGTGTCTTGCATGGGCAACGTGCCGAGGCCAATGTACTGCTTAGGATATTTCGAAACGAGTTTAGCAAGGTGGTCATTCAAAAATTCCGAAAGGTCTAAACAGTCGGCCGGCTTGGCCCAGTAGGAGAACATTACCGGTATGGTGCACACCACTTGCACGCTGGTATGAAATACCTCGTATTCTTTTATGCGAAGCTCGGCATTCCAGCAGTTCTCTTTGATTTCGCGAAAGAACTGGTTGCCACGCATCATTTTGGCGAAGCCTTTCTTGTGGTGCTGCAGGTAGATGAAGTCGCCATAGCCGAATTTTTCGCTCCAATTCGGCATTTTCTTGGGCAAGATGTGGGTATGGCTATCGATTTTCAGCACAGCTCTTCAAACTTCAATCCCGCAATATCGCTGTTTTTTGATTGCCAATTTTTAATTTCCGGAAGCCTGCGAAGTATTCCAGCCTGTGAACACGGCTTCTAATCCAAAATGATCGGAGAGATCTTGATGGTCGGGATGCCAGGCCTGTCGCATGATCTTTACATTTCGTTTTACCGAATACTTTTCCAGGCCATTGGGGCGAAGTAACACGTAGTCAATCAGCAGCCTGAATTCTTTACGCGTTTTGCAAAGGTCGTTGAAGGGCCGATCCATGGTGAACTGTTGATTGCCTTCCAATTCTCCATCAGTGGCCTTAAGGGTTTCCAGCATCACCGGGTATCGCGCCAGCCGGTTGACCATCTCTTGTGAAATGTCTTCTGGCAACTTGGGCGGTAGACTTTTTAGTGTATTGAAATCACCACACACCAATTGAGGTACTCCGTTACTTTGATTGGGTTTGAGTAACTCATCATGAAGCTGTTGATACTGGGCATACATCACGGGTTGCGAGCCGAAGGCCTGAAGATGTGTACCCGCTACCTGTAGCGGTTTTCCATTCACGGAAAGTTCTGCCAGCAGTGCTCCTTTACGCGACATACGATCAATACCCTCACGACTTTTGTAGCGAATCTGTTTCATGGCTGTGATGGGATGTCGGCTGAAAATCATGACGCCTCCATTGGTTTTGAAAGCCAGCCATTTATGATTGAGCACTTTTGTCTGATAAGGATAGAGTTCGCGTAGTCCTTTAGAGATAATGTTTCGCGACCGCCTGTGAAACATCTCTTGAAACACGATCACATCGAATGAATGTTGTTTCAGTTGATTGACGATGGCCTTTGATCGCTTTTTCTTTCCATTGCTTTTGATAAAGCTTGGAAGCATCTGCACATTCCACGACAACACGCGCAGCGAATCTTGTGCTGTGGCAGGGGAGTACCCCGCCAGAGAACAGAGCCATACTAAGAACAGAAGCCATCTCAAAGATACTCCTACTGTGTCAGCCTGAGCCTGTCGAAGGCTAATGGCTACTATCTTCTTCACTATATCAACTCCTCCCGTTTCTTTTGCTTAATACTTAGGCACGCTGGAGTCGATCTGGTCGGCCCACGCGAGGATGCCTCCTTTCAGGTTATACAAATTGGTGAAGCCGTGGTTCTTTTCCAACCACGTCACCATGTTACCACTTCTTGCACCACTGCGGCAATGGATAACTACTTTTTTATCGCGCGAGATTTTATCCACACTGTGCGGGATTTCCGACTGCGGTATCAATTCTCCTTCGAGGTTGCAGATATCATATTCGTGCGGCTCACGCACATCAATCAATTGAAAATCGGCTTTACTGTCTTTCAGTTGCTTTAGTTCTTGCACAGTCACTTCTTTCATAGCTATGGGTTGAATGTCTTTTTTTACTCCACAAAATTCATCATAATCAATCAGATTTTTGATAGAAATCCGCGATTGTTTATCGGGTATAGTGATGGTTTGCATTTCGGCCGACAGGCTGTCAAACACGATTAGCTTGCCGCTCAGTACATCGCCTATTCCCGTAAGGATTTTGATCACCTCATTGGCCTGTAGCGAACCGATCACACCCGGCAGCACACCCAGCACTCCGCCTTGCTCACAGTCGGGCACGGCACCGGGAGCCGGAGGCACCGGATATAAATCGCGGTAGTTGGGCCCGCCTAGATGATTGAACACCGCCACCTGACCTTCGTATCGAAATACCGAACCGTAGATCAATGGCTTTTGACTCAGCACGCATGCATCATTTAAAAGATAACGTGTTGGGAAATTATCAGTAGCATCTACCACAACATCATACGGCTTGATGATCTCCAAAGCATTTTTTGAATCGACACGCACGGCCACAACGGAAATCGTTACATCGCTATTAAGTTCGCGCAACCTATCAGCCGCTTGCTGTGCTTTGTTTTTGCCAAGGTCATTTTCGGTGAAGAGAATTTGCCGTTGCAGATTCGATAGCGAAACATCATCTGCATCTGCAATGCCGATGTGACCCACACCTGCTGTAGCAAGATAGTAAAGCACGGGTGCGCCCAGTCCACCAGCACCCACCACGAGCACCGAAGCCCCCTTCAATTTCTTTTGCGCCTCCGGGCCGAAGCCGGGCAGCACAAAATGACGGC
>JAIENH010000543.1 GCA_019751475.1 Cyclobacteriaceae bacterium | reverse complement strand
CAATGCTGAACGTTTAAGAAGATGGGAATGGGAGGATATACAGGCGCAATTTTTTAAGCTTAATGTCAAGTCGCTATCAATTAATCAGTACCAAGTCGCTGGTGCTGTATTTGTAAATGAAGGCAAAAATATACTCATCACCTACTTAGCGGCAAGTCTGGCGGTTAGTGGAGAAATTACTATAGGTTCAATGTTGGCAATTCAATACATTATCGGACAATTGAATGGGCCAGTTGAACAGTTAATAGCATTTTCGCAAAATGCCCAGGACGCTAAAATCTCCATTGATAGGCTAAACGAGATACAGTCTTTTCCAGAAGAAGAGCCGGCAAATAATGAATTTGTTAATTCTCTTCCTTCGATGAAACATATTAATTTTTCTAATTTAACATTTTCTTTTTTAGGAGCTGGAAACGAGCCCGTACTTCGAGATATTAATCTTGAGATTCCAGAGGGAAAAGTAACAGCAATTGTTGGAGCGAGTGGGAGTGGCAAAACCACTCTTTTGAAGTTATTACTTAAGTATTATGATAACTATCGTGGTGAAATTAGAATTGGGGAAACCAATTTAAAATGGTTATCACCTAGATTGTGGCGACAAGCATGTGGATGTGTCATGCAGGATGGCTACATATTTAGTGACTCCATTGCCAAGAATATTGCTGTTAACGAACAATACCCAGATCATAAGAAATTAATTCATGCGTGTTCCGTTGCAAATATTTTGAATTTCGTTGAATCTTTGCCACTCGGGTTTAATACAAAAATTGGTGCGGAAGGTAAGGGTATAAGTGCTGGACAGAGGCAGAGGATTTTGATTGCCAGGGCAGTTTACAAAAACCCATCTTTTCTGTTTTTTGATGAGGCCACTAATTCACTTGATTCTACAAATGAGTCGCTGATTATGGACAATTTGAACAGATTTTTCAAAGGTAAGACTGTTGTTGTGGTCGCCCATCGTTTAAGCACCATTAGGAATGCAGATAGGATTATTGTTATCGATAATGGTTATGTAATTGAAAATGGTACTCATAGTGAGTTAATATCTACTCCTAGTCGGTATAGTCAACTTGTAAGTAGTCAACTTGAGTAACACTCGCACACTCGTGAATGGTATTGTCGCTTCTAATGAGGGCCGACCAAGTTTGCCTCAAGAAGAACATAGTTATTTTTTGGGCAAACGTTCTGAGATAGCAACCGAAATAATATCACAAAGACCAGAGTTGATCGTGCGACTTGGTAGTTTAATTTTGTTCATTGTTTTGTTTGTCTGTGCAATCACTTGTTGGTACGTAAAGTATCCAATGATATTGGAGACAACAGCTAAACTTACCTCCATAAATGCACCTAAACCAGTGATAAGTTTGGTAGCCGGTAAACTCGTGAAGCTTGGTGTTGATGAAAATCAAAAAGTTCACAAAGATGAAATTCTGGGTTACATTGAATCAATCGCAGATCATGAGGCTGTGCTATTACTGTCAGACAATCTAGATGTCATTCAAAATCTAATTATTAATCAGCAGACTAATCAAATTGAAAAATATTTCTCTAACCCAAGCGTATCATTAGGTGAACTGCAATCAGCATATCAAGTTTTTTCAACATCTTTTATTTCGTTTGATAACTATTTGGCTAATGGATTTTATTTAAAGAAAAGAGCTATTCTATTGAAAGACAAGGCTAACTTGATTAAGCTATACAATAATCTTCAATTGCAACAGGAATTACAAGAGCAAGATTTGGAGCTTGCTCAAAGGACATTTAATGTTAACGAGTCTCTTAAGCTAGATAAGGTTATTTCAGATTTTGACTTTCGAATTGAACAAAGTAAGCTACTAAATAAAAAATTAACAGTACCACAGATTAAGTCGGCTTTAATAGTAAATGAAAGCCTGCAAGCCGAGAAGGAGAAGGAAATGATAGAACTTGAGAATACAATTAGTCAACAAAAGCTTATTTTTCAACAGGCACTTAATTCCTTCAAGAGCCAGGTTGATAACTGGAAGAAAAAGTATATTCTGACCGCTCCCATTGATGGTAAAATTGCTTTCGCTTCTTTCATGCAGGAGAATCAACAGATTCATGCAAACCAGACTATTTGTTACATTAATCCAGAGAACAGCCAGTACTTTGCTGAGGTTGTAATCCCTCAATCTAATTTTGGTAAGGTTGCCGTTGGACAACAAGTATTGCTCAAGTTTCAATCCTATCCATATCAAGAATATGGCTCTGTGAAAGGTAGGATTGAATTCATAAGTCACATACCAGGTGATAATGGCTACCTCGCCAAGGTGAATCTTATAAACGGCCTTGTTACAACTTACGGAAGAGACGTTCAATATCGCGATGGACTAACTGCAACTGCGGAGATAATTACGCAGGATATGCGGCTCTTGGAGCGCTTCTATTATTCTATTGTAAAGCAAATAAGACGATAGGTTGTTTTTCAGTATCGGAGGAGTTGTATTGCCCAATTGCACAGGAATTGCATATCAATTGCACATTTTGGGAGTCACCTTAACAAGAAAAAATAGCATAACTAACTGATTACCAAGAAATAGCCTGTTTGTAGGTTTTTCTTTACAAACACTTTTGTTTTCTTTTGACCTTCTTCTACCTTTGCAGTCCTTTTGGATTTTGGGTACGGGGTAGTCCAAAGGGGCTCTCAAAGCAAAGGTTAGATGACCAAACGGGTGTAGCTCATCCCGATAATCCCGATAGCAATCGGGAATCGGGAGGTAGAGTAGCAGAAAAAGCTTCGATACCAGAGCGAAAACGCGTTACAAACGGGTGTAGCTCAATTGGTAGAGTAGCGGTCTCCAAAACCGTTGGCTGGGAGTTCGAGTCTCTCCACCCGTGCTTGTCCACCGAAGCCTTTGGCGAAGGTGGACTTGTCCGCAGCAGTTTTTTAGAAGGAAAACTGGGACTT
>JAIENH010000001.1 GCA_019751475.1 Cyclobacteriaceae bacterium | reverse complement strand
GGTGAGTCCGTGGAGCACTAATGCCGTGGAGATCACACAAACGATGGGCATCCGCGGGGTGGAGCGGATTGAAGAATTTTTTGAAGTGAAGAGCGCCTCGGCCAGCCACGACCCCATGCTGCAAGTGCTGTATCGCGAGTTAGATCAAGAACTTTTCACAGTGCATCACACTCCGGAGCCCATTCTTGAGATCACCAATATCAAAGAATACAGCGATAAAGAGGGACTCGCCTTAAGTGATGAAGAGATTGAATACCTAAATGATGTAAGCTGGAAACTGGGACGGAAGCTCACGGACAGTGAAGTGTTTGGTTTTTCGCAGGTAAACAGTGAGCACTGTCGCCATAAGATTTTTAATGGCACATTTATTATTGACGGAAAAGAAAAAGAGTCAACGCTGTTTAAGTTGATTAAAAAAACTTCGCAGCAAAATCCCAACTACATCGTATCGGCTTACAAAGACAATGTGGCGTTTATCAAGGGACCACGCATTGAGCAGTTTGCTCCCAGCCGTCAAGACACATCTGATTTTTTCAGGATCGAAGACATAGACTCAGTTATTTCACTGAAAGCCGAAACGCATAACTTTCCCACTACGGTAGAGCCTTTCAATGGGGCCGCTACGGGATCAGGTGGTGAAATTCGAGATCGCCTTGCGGGTGGCAAAGGTTCACTACCCTTGGCGGGAATGGCGGTGTATATCACATCGTATCCGCGCCTGGAGCCTGGCAGAAGTTGGGAGAAAAAATTTGCTGAACGCAAATGGCTCTACCAAACCCCGGCCGAAATTTTGATTAAGGCTTCAGACGGTGCCAGTGACTTTGGAAATAAATTCGGACAACCGCTGACGGGCGGAAGTGTGCTCACGTTCGAGCATTTTGAAGGTGGAAAGAAATTTGGCTTCGATAAAGTGATCATGTTGGCGGGCGGTGTGGGATTTGGTAAAGAGAAAGACAGCAAGAAAGAACACCTGCAGGCCGGTGATAAAATTGTGATACTCGGTGGTGACAACTACCGCATCGGTATGGGTGGAGGGGCCGTGTCATCCGTGGTGACGGGTGAGTTTGGAAATTCTATTGAACTCAATGCCATTCAACGCTCCAATCCCGAAATGCAAAAGCGCGTTATGAATGCCATCCGCGCGATGGTAGAGTCATCTGAAAATCGGGTGGTATCCATTCACGATCATGGGGCCGGTGGGCACTTGAATTGCCTGAGCGAATTACTGGAAGAAACGGGCGGAACAATTGATATTAAAAATCTCCCGGTGGGTGATCCTACGCTTTCAGCCAAGGAAATCATCAGCAACGAATCGCAAGAACGCATGGGCCTCGCCATGCACGCAGCTGATGTTGCAACGTTGCAACGAGTGGCCGAGCGCGAGCGCGCCCCGATGTACGTTGCAGGTGAAGCGAGCGGCAACAAAAATCTCACCTTTCAAACTTCGCCTGACGGCATCAAACCATTTGATCTCAAAGTAGATCACTTGTTCGGCTCCTCACCAAAAACAATCCTGCACGATAAAAGCGCACCCAACAGTTTTGTAGAAATTCAATACGAGCCCAGTCGCTTTCAGCAATACCTCGAGCTAGTATTTCAATTGGAGGCTGTGGCCTGCAAAGATTGGCTTACCAATAAGGTAGATCGCTCCGTGACGGGCAAAGTCGCTACGCAACAAGCGTGCGGCCCACTGCAATTGCCACTCAACAACGTGTCCGTCATGGCACTCGACTTTCTCAGCAACAAAGGTGTGGCCACCGGTATCGGCCATGCACCCGGAGCTGCGCTGGTTGACCCAAGAGCCGGCAGTAAACTTGCCATTGCGGAATCGTTGCTCAATATTATTTGGGCGCCACTTACTCACGGACTAAAAGGTGTTTCGCTCAGCGCCAACTGGATGTGGCCTGCGAAAAATCCAGGTGAGAATGCAAGGTTATACGAAGCAGTTGAAGCGGTGAGTGATTTTGCCATACAACTGGGCATTAATATTCCTACTGGCAAGGACTCGTTGTCCATGGCACAGAAATACAAAGATGGAGAAGTCGTGTACTCTCCCGGCACGGTCATTATCACCGCTGTCGCGGAAGTGGAAGACATTCTAAAAACGATTTCGCCCGATCTAAAGCCTATGGCGGGCTCTAAGATTGTCTACATCGACTTTTCAAAAGATGAGTTCAGCCTGGGTGGTAGCAGCCTGGCGCAAGTTCTGAATGCCATGGGCACATCCACACCCACCGTGAAGGATGATCGCTATTTTGCAAATGCTTTCGAAGCCATACAATCGCTGATTAAGTCAGAGTATATTCTTTCCGGCCATGATGTTTCGTCTGGTGGATTGATTACCACGCTGCTTGAGATGTGCTTTGCCACTCCGGGCACTGGCATGAACGTAAACCTGAAAGATTTTTCTGGAGATATTGTTGAAATACTTTTTAGCGAAAATCCGAGTGTCGTTATCCAGGTGAAAGACGATCAGGCCGTTCGTTTTCTCACAGAGAAAAATGTTTCGTTTAAGATATTAGGTGAAGTTGTTACCGACTCAACCTTTACTATCGAGTATGCAAATCAGCAAAAGCTAAACTTGAATCTGGGAACTCTTCGAGATACATGGTTTCGAACTTCCTACCTACTCGATAAACTTCAGCGCACCAAAGGCCATGCAGACAAACGAAAAGAGACCATTTTCAATCAGCGACTGGAATATAATTTCCCGATTGGCTTTGACGGAAAGTTCTCAACATTTGGCATAGACCCAAAGCGCAGAACACCCTCAGGTGTGCGCGCTGCTATAATTCGAGAAAAAGGAGTGAATGGAGATCGTGAAATGGCTTACGCTCTTTACCTCGCAGGCTTTGACGTGAAAGACGTACACATGACAGACCTCGTGAGCGGTCGCGAAGATCTTA
>JAIENH010000211.1 GCA_019751475.1 Cyclobacteriaceae bacterium | reverse complement strand
AGCACGATGATTAAGCAAATGGCCAACCCGATGGAGAGCCCAGCGATGTTGATGAACGAATAAAAACTGTGCTTGCGCAGGTTGCGCAGGGCGATGGTCATGTAGTTCTTGAACATACCTTTTGGTTTTATATTTTCTTGTAGAATAATTTGCTTTTGTGTTTCGCGAAGACCACTGGTATGGCCAAATGCTTTTAATACCCGGTGATAGGCATCTATAAAGCGCTTACCACCTTCCATTTCCTTTTCTGTGGCACTGCACACATGGTCGATGAGTTCGTCTTGTACTTCATCCACTACAATGCCGCGGTAGTTCAGGTCTTTGATGATGTAGTCAATATGTTGGCTTGTGAGCGTTGCCATTTGTTACTTATGAATGCACTATTTAGTTCGTATCTCTTAAGTAGGCAGTAGGCATTGTTCAATAGGCAAATTGCCTACTGCCTTTGCCTATTGCGTATTGATTTCCACTTGTAACACGGTACTCATGGTTTTAATGAATTCAACAAACTCGTTCACCCGCTCTTTTACCAAACTCTTTCCTTCGGTCGTCAGCGTGTAGTATTTTCTTACACGCTTGCCCAACAAAACGGTCTCGGTTTTTAACAGACCTTCTGCCTCCAGCTTGTGCAGGGTTGGGTACAGAGCTCCTTCCGTGAGCAACAGCCGACTGTCTGACAGTTCTTTCACGCGCTGCGTGATTTCGTAGCCGTACATGCGGCCATGGTCTTTCAGTACTTTGAGAATAATCGTTTGAAGAGTGCCTTTCAGCAATTCAGGTGAATGCATATGTGTACTGCGTAGCTTACGCGATTAAGATTTTGATACAAACATTTAGCAATAGGACTCATAAGCAATACGACCTACATGTAAGCGAAGCAGTAATTGTCTTATTACCTAAGAGATTTAGGTATTAGACGGCAATGACGAGCCCAAAGTTGCAGTGGGAGAAGAGTTTTTTTACAGTAAGTATGAGGCCTTTAGCGCTGTATTTCTGCTACCCCCTCACCTGCGAAGCCTTGATTTCAAACTACTTTTTGAAGGCCGGAGCTTTGTTACTTACTCTAAACTAATATCAGCACCCTTCAAAAACGGCTGCTCATAGTACCGCTTGCGGTTGGCTTTGTATAGAGCATTCGCCACCGCAGCAAACACTGGCGGGAAGGGTGGTTCGCCCAAACCAGTAGGGTCAATATCATTTTCTACAAAGTGTACGTCAATTTTTTGAGGCGCTTCTTTGTGACGGATCATTCGGTACTGGTTGAAATTTTTCTGCCCAGGAACACCTTCTTTATGTGTCAATCCTCCGTAGAATGCATTTCCGATTCCATCCACCACCGCACCTTGCACCATGTTAACAGCTGCATCTGGATTGATGACCACACCGCAATCAATGGCACTCGTAACGCGCTCCACATACGGCTGATTGTTTTTTGTTACAACATCCACCACATGCGCAGCGTACGAATTGTGGCAGAAGTAAGCGGCCACGCCACGGCTGTACTTTTTATTTTCCGGATTAGTCCATCCCGATTTTTCTTTCACTAGGTTCAATACACCAGCATATCGGTCGGCATCGTACTCATTGTTTTTGCCTACAGGATTTTCTTTGGCTCGCTTTAAAAGTTCTAATCTGAAATCGATGGGATCTTTGCCCATTAATTCAGCCAACTCGTCCAAAAAAGATTGCTCCGCTGCTGCATTGAAATTTGACCGTGGCGCTCGGAACGCACCAATCGTGATGTTCGATGGTATGGCCCAACCTTCCGCGAGGTAGTTATCAACAGCACCGGCCGGAAACCGGTTTGCATGAATGGGATGCTCGGGTATTCCGCCACCTTTTACATGAAAGGCAATCAGATTTTTATTGGCATCCAAAGCCGCACGATACGTTGCGGTGTACATCGGGCGATAAATGCCGTACGTCATATCGTCTTCGCGACTGTACACCAGCTTGATAGGTGCTTTTACCTTTCGGGAAATAAGAGCCGCTTCCACCACATAATGTCCGTAGGCTCTCAAGCCAAAGCCTCCACCCATGCGACTCATTTGAATTTCTATTTTCTCAGGAGGAAGATTTAAAATCTTCGACAAAGTAGGCTCAATCCAACCCGGAGCCTGGTGAGGCCCAATCACCAACGCTTTTTCATCGGTAACGTGCGCGAAGAAATTCATGGGCTCCATACAGTTATGCGCTAAAAACGGAGCCGTGTAGGTGCGCTCTAAAATCTGCGCGGCATTGGCGAATGCCTTTTCAGGGTCTCCGTCTTTGCGCAATTGTTGTGCAGGCTTCTTGGCATATTCGGCCATCTTCGCCAACTGCGTAGTCGTAGTTTCCAGTTCAGCAGGAATCACGACTTCCGTTTTGCCGCGAAAGCCGTTAATGACTTCTTTCGATTCGTTGATAGGCTGCCACTCAACTTTTAGTTTTTTGCGGGCGTTCATTACTTCCCACGTAGTGTTGCCTACCACCACCAACAAATCATTAAATGTTCGCGTGTCGAAACCGGCCTGTTCATAACCATCTGGATACAATTGCATACTGAACACATCTTTGATGCCCGGCATCGTCAAAGTTTCAGTTGCATCAAATGATTTCAGTTTCTTGCCGAACGCAGGTGGATGTTCAATCATGGCGATTAACATTCCCTCCTCTTTGTAGTCGGATCCAAAAAGGGGCTTGCCGGTTACAATTTTCAAACCCTCCACGTTTTTACGGGAGCTTCTTACCGTATTGAAATTCTTTACGTCTTTTAGTTTTACTCCTTTGGATATGGGGTTGGCCGCAGCCTTCGATGCAAACTCGCCATATGTCCCTGCCTTACCGCTTTTTTCATGGTAGAGCATGCCTGCTTTTGTTGTCACTTCATCCACGGGTACGCTCCACGTTTGTGCTGCGGCC
>JAIENH010000230.1 GCA_019751475.1 Cyclobacteriaceae bacterium | reverse complement strand
TTGATCAAGGTGGAAAACGTAAACGGAAAGACCACCGAAGAGATACGCGACCGCGTAGCGTTTGAATACCTTACACCCCTTTTCCCCAACGAAAAACTGAAACTAAGCACCACGCACGACAATATGTCAACGCGTATCCTCGATCTGTTTTCACCGATTGGTAAAGGTCAGCGCGGCATGATTGTGGCCCAGCCAAAAACAGGTAAGACCGTATTGCTAAAGCAAATCGCCAACGCCATTGCTGAAAATCACCCGGAAGTTTATTTGATCGTGTTGCTGATAGACGAACGCCCCGAAGAAGTAACGGACATGGCGCGCAGCGTGCGGGCTGAAGTGATTGCTTCTACGTTTGATGAGCAGGCCGAGCGCCACGTAAAGGTGGCCTCTATCGTATTAGAAAAAGCGAAGCGGATGACGGAATGTGGTCACGATGTAGTGATCTTGCTGGACTCCATCACCCGATTGGCTCGAGCTTACAACACCGTAGTGCCTTCTTCCGGAAAAATTCTCTCTGGTGGTGTGGATGCCAACGCGCTGCACAAACCAAAACGTTTCTTTGGTGCGGCCCGCAAAATTGAAAATGGAGGATCGCTCACTATCATTGCCACCGCCCTGATTGATACCGGCTCCAAAATGGACGAAGTGATCTTTGAAGAATTCAAGGGTACAGGTAACATGGAGTTGCAGCTTGACCGCAAACTTTCTAACCGCAGGATTTATCCTTCTATCGATGTACCTGCCTCTGGCACGAGACGTGAGGACTTACTGATGAAGGAAGAAGAATTGCAACGCGTGTGGATCTTGCGCAAATTTATGAGTGATATGAACTCCGTTGAAGCAATGGAATTCCTTCAGTCAAAAATGAAGGGCACCCGCAACAACGAAGAGTTCCTGATCTCCATGAATGGATAATCAAGAATCCGATCAGTTAAGTACGAATTTTCCTTGCCGGTTGATTGAATAGTAGCGTTCCAGGGCACCGCGAGTGCTGAAGTCAGTGATGATTACCAGAAATTCACGGACGCCCTGATCGATTGCCTTGCCAAGATCTGCTTTAAATAGTGTGTCCTTTTGGGGATCAAATGTTCCGAGGTGTTTGAATAATTGCTCGTTGGATTTTGCATCGAAGATCATGACGCTAAACAACTGCCCTTGCGGGTAATTGAGTGAAAGGAGCAGTTCGCGCTCTACTTCTATTTTCACTTTCTCTGGTTGGTAGCGGGCAAACTCCGTGGTCATCAGGATGGGCTCTTCATTTTCCTTTTGTATGCCAAATATTTTGTACGTGTAAAGTTCATCATTCGTCAAAGTGTCTTGAAAGGAGTAGCGTACATCGTAAGAGCCATATGTATTTCGTTTTATCGGCTGCTGGTTCACGAGTTTAGCGCGGGGACTGCTTCGAGATGTTCTGAATGCTTTGAATTCGCTCAACGTAGCAACCCGCTGAAGCTCTGCTACCCACGTAATTTTAACCACTTGCTTTTTAAGACTAATCTCCGAAGGAATTTTTTCTTCCGGGAAGGAAGCCTGCGGAAATCCCCGTGGCCGGGAGCTTAGTTGTACAGAAAATTCACAATAGTCTTCTAAAAATCCATCAATGTTAATCAAATAGGTGACACCTGCTTTCAGCGAATCCAATTTGATAAAAGTATCATCCAAGGCAAGCCGGTCAATACAACGTTGAATTTTGTAGCTGGCCGTCTCGCAAGGGTTTCCTTCAATGAGAATAAACTGCAGGCCCAGCTTCTTTTCACATTCCTGCTGCGACAAATTCAGGTAGTAATCGGGGCGTTCGGCTACAAAAGAAAACCATTGATCATTGTGATACACCAGGCATTTGTTGGTGAGGGCCTTATTGATGCATTGCCACTCCACCGATGAGTTTCGCGTAGTAGAACTTACAGGCACATCATCCACCAGTAGGTGAAATCTATTCTTGATTGAATTGTTCGGGACTTGAGCGTGTACGATTGTTAAGCTGCCAACTACAAAACATACTACAACCCATTTTATCATTGGTTATCTACGATTTTCGTTTTCGTTCATGAAAGGCCCCACTAAACTCCGGATCTTCCAGTCGTTTTTGCCGGTCAATCTCCCGGTTTATTTCCTGCGCCTCGGCAAATTCGGTGGGTGTAACTTCCACGGAAGACGGTAATTCCCGGAAACGGATTTTCTCTCGCATCAAGGCTTCAATCTTTTTGATATGATAACGCTCTGCCTCGTTTACAAACGTAATGGCTTTGCCCGTTTCAAACGCACGGCCTGTACGACCAATGCGGTGAATGTAATCCTCGTACTGCATGGGCACATCAAAATTAATCACGTGCGATACTTTGAGCACATCAATACCCCTTGCCGACACATCAGTAGAGACCAGCACCCGCAGTTTACCTTCCTTAAATTCATTCATGGCGTTGATGCGGCTGTTCTGACCTTTGTTGGAGTGAATGGCGCGCACAGGGCCAAAATTTTTCCGGTCGATAAACTTAAAAACATTCTCGGCAGCTTCCTTCGTGCGAGTAAAAATCATAACGCGATTCATAGCCGGGTCTTGAAGCAGGCGTTCCAGTAAATTGATTTTTGTTTTTAAGTTGGGCACGTGATAAAGCTCCTGCTCCACCTGTCGTGCGGCTGTGGCCTGGGGTGTCACCTCTACGCGGGCAGGGAATTCTAAAAATTCCATCGCCATCTTTTCCACCTTGGCGGGAAAGGTAGCAGAGAAAAGCAGGTTTTGCCGTTTCGATGGAATCACTTCAAAAATCTTTCGCAGTTGGTGCATAAAGCCCATGTCCATCATGCGGTCGGCCTCGTCAATCACCAGCGTTTTAATTTGCTTTACCGGTATTTCGTTTCGCAAGTACAATTCCATAAAACGCCCCGGGGTGGCCACCACG
>JAIENH010000479.1 GCA_019751475.1 Cyclobacteriaceae bacterium | reverse complement strand
CTGTATGGTTATCAAGCCCTATGGCTATGCCATTTGGGAAAAAATGCAGCAGGGATTGGACAAAATGTTCAAAGACACCGGACACGTAAACGCCTACTTTCCGCTTTTTGTGCCTAAGAGCATGTTTGAAGCAGAAGAGAAGAATGCGGAAGGCTTTGCGAAGGAGTGTGCGATCGTAACGCATTATCGCTTGAAGAATGATCCAAAGAATCCTGGCAAGTTGATGGTGGATCCGGAGGCAAAACTGGAGGAGGAGTTGGTTGTACGGCCTACGAGCGAAGCCATCATCTGGAACACGTACAAGAAATGGATACAATCCTATCGCGATCTGCCAATTCTTATTAATCAATGGGCCAACGTGGTGCGATGGGAAATGCGTACGCGACTTTTTTTACGTACCGCGGAGTTTTTATGGCAGGAGGGGCACACCGCGCATGCCACGCGCCAGGAAGCTGAAGCGGAAACAATACAAATGCTGAATGTGTACGCGCAGTTTGTAGAGGAATTTATGGCTGTGCCTGTTATCAAAGGAAAAAAGTCGGAGGGAGAAAAATTTCCGGGTGCTATCGACACGTATTGCATTGAGGCGCTCATGCAGGATGGCAAAGCGTTGCAGGCGGGCACATCACATTTTCTTGGGCAGAATTTCGCGAAAGCGTTTGACGTGCAATATTCCAACAAAGAAGGAAAACTGGATCACGTGTGGGGCACCTCGTGGGGTGTGAGTACACGACTCATTGGTGGCTTGATCATGGCCCACTCCGATGATGATGGATTAATACTTCCTCCTAAGCTGGCACCCATCCATGTGGTGATTGTGCCCATCTTTAGAAGTGATGAAGAACTTGCCAGCGTAACGAAGGCTGTTGAGCCGATCGTCCAGAACCTGAGAAAAGCAGGGCTTTCCGTGAAGTTTGATAATCGTGATACACACAAGCCGGGCTTTAAGTTTGCAGAGTATGAGATGAAAGGTGTGCCTGTGCGTATCGCCATCGGCCCGCGCGATTTGGAAAATGGCACGGTGGAAATAGCAAGGCGAGATACCAAAGAGAAGCAAGTGTGGAAAATGGAGAATGTGGTAAACGACTTGCCTGCTTTGCTGGATGACATACAAAAATCATTGTACAACAAGGCCTTGAACTTCCGGACTTCTATGACAACGGTTGTGAATTCGTATGATGAATTCAAAAATGTGCTTGATACAAAGACTGGTTTTGTGCTGGCCCATTGGGATGGCACGCCTGAGACAGAAGCGAAAATCAAAGAGGAAACAAAAGCTACAATTCGTTGCATTCCACTGGATGCAAAAGTCGAATCGGGCGCGTGCGTTTACTCCGGAAAGCCATCTGCAAGACGTGTGTTATTTGCGCGTGCTTATTAACTGACGTTACGCACTTAGTGATTTCTTAGTGTCTTTGTGCCTTAGTGGCAAAGTGAAGGGCAGCAAATTTAGGCCACAAAGGCACCAAGGCACGAAGTTTCACAAAGAAGGATTTATTCAAATTGTATTTCATGCGTAACATCAGTTATTAAAAATGATTGAGGTTAAATTTGCGTAGATTCGCGACATGGTAGACTGGATCACCGTACTGTCACTGATTGTTTTTGGACTCGCTTTGATTGTGGCCGAGATCATCTTTGTGCCCGGCACCACACTGGTGGGCATCGTTGGGTTTGCTTTCATTGTGATTGGTGCGGGCCTGAGTTTCAGCTACTTCGGTAGTTCTATGGGCTGGATGACAGCGGGAGGTACGGCCGTGGCCACGGGCCTCGTGTTTTATTTTTCTTTCAAAGCCAATGTATGGGGCCGCTTTTCGTTGAAGTCCACCATCGACAGCAAAGTAAACGAAGGCTCGCTTTCAGCTGTGCAATTAGGTGCAGAGGGCGTGACCATCTCTACCTTGCGTCCCGTAGGGAAAGCGGAGCTTGCCAACCAGACCTTTGAGGTAAAAACACTCGGCAACTATGTAGAGACTGGCACCAAAGTGCGCGTAACACAAATTCAATCGAACCAAATAATTGTAGAACCTATATCCTAAATCAACTTTATTATGCAAGGCTTAGCATTTCTTTTCATCGTTTTTATCAGCATCATCGGCTTCTTTCTCTTCATGTACTTTGTGCCGGTGGGCTTGTGGATTACGGCTGTTTTTGCCGGAGTAAAAGTTACCATTGGCGAACTGATCGGTATGCGTATTCGCAAAGTGCCACCGAGTATCATTGTTAATTCGCTGATTACTGCCACCAAAGCCGGACTTTTAGTTACGACCCGTGAACTTGAAACGCACTACCTCGCGGGAGGTAACGTGCCCAACGTAATCCGTGCGCTTATCTCAGCAGAAAAAGCCAATATCAACCTGACTTTCAAACAAGCAACTGCTATTAACCTGGCGGGCCGCGATGTATTTGAGGCTGTTCAGATTTCTGTTAATCCGAAAGTAATCAACACACCAAAAGTGGCAGCGGTTGCTGCCGATGGTATTCAGTTGATTGCCGTTGCGCGCGTTACGGTGCGTGCGAGTCTTGCGCAACTGGTGGGTGGTGCCGGTGAGGACACGATCCTGGCTCGCGTTGGCGAAGGTATTGTTACTTCTATTGGTCAGGCACAATCGCATAAAGAAGTGCTGGCTAACCCTGATAAAATTTCTAAACTCGTGCTTTCACGCGGATTGGATGCCGGTACTGCGTTTGAGATTCTCTCCATTGATATTGCTGACGTAGACGTAGGTGCTAACATCGGTGCGAAACTGCAAACCGACCAGGCTGCTGCCGACTTGAAGGTGGCTGAAGCCCGTGCCGAAGAAAGACGTGCCATGGCCGTAGCCCTTGAGCAAGAAATGATTGCCAAAGCGCAAGAGGCTCGCGCGAATGTGATTCAAGCCGAAGCGGAAAT
>JAIENH010000601.1 GCA_019751475.1 Cyclobacteriaceae bacterium | reverse complement strand
CCTTTGCGCGCCTTGGATGAATTGACAAAAACATGATAACCGGCCATAGCAGAAAGCGTCTCCAGAGCTTCGTCTTCAGCAGCTTTCGTCTCCTGCAAACAAAGTACGTCTGGGGCCATCGCCCCTACACTTTCCATAAATCCTTTCTTTTGAATAGCCCTGATACCATTCACATTCCACGATACAAAATGAAGTTTACGCATGAACAAAGATAGGGGAAGAAGGGGTTAGTTTCCATTTTTTGTACTAACTGAAGGCATTGTCATACTTTACTGGATGACTTTCGGCACGAAGAGAACTACTTTGATTATAGGCGAGGCTTTGGAGTAAAGGTCAAGCTAAAGGTATTAACGGTGACATTCGTTTCATAAATGGGAGACTGGGTAATTGACCCACCCGATTCATAACGGTAACCAAAAGTAACCTTGGAATCGTTAATCAAATACCAATCAATACCACCTGAAAGCAAGTATCGAAATTGTGCCGGTCTGTACTCATTCTGAATAATTGATGGCATTGGAACGTAGAATCTTGTAAGGGACTTACCAGAGCCAAAGACTCTTGTAACATTTTGCGAATCGAGTGACTTTCCTATTGGAAGTGCAAACGTGATGCCCGCACTCACGAAAGGTTGAAGTTTCTTTCTAGGCATCACGTTATACTTCAAATATAGCGGCACCTCAAGATAAGTAGCACTTGCATTGAATTTTTGTGAAGTCGATTGATACCGTCTGGAAGATACAAGGAACTGACTCTCAATGGTTAGGAATTTGTTATACGTTGGAGCTGTCACGGTCACACCAAAAACAAAAGAATTTTCCGCTGGCACCTCTCCTAGCAGTCCACCAAGTTCATACTGACCTACTGGCGACAATGCAGGGAATTGATATGGCTTAACTGTTGCGTTTAAATCTTTGAATGTTAAAGTTGAACTACTATAACCAAAGGTGTATCCCAATTTCAATCGAGCACGTTTCCTATCATAATTGCGATAATTGGCGCTCTTGCATGAATTGTATGTGACAAATGATCTTTTAATTCGGTTTACGTTGAATTCCTTTATACTGTCTTTATAGCACTCTTTAAAAAGTTTCTTCAGATCTGTGGCATAGGTGCTGAAGTTTTTATTATAAACTCCTCCTTCAATAGAAAATTGACGCGCTGCTTTTCTGCGTAGCGCTACTAATTCACTATCCACTGCTGCATAGTAAACATTTTGCTTCCTAGTGTTTTGTGTTACGTAAAAAGTGCCCCGACCTTCTATCAGCACTCGAAAAAAACTATTTCTCTGATCATCTTGATTGGCCCTTTTGAAAATGTAATTTGAAGAGATAAACAAATTTTCCGTCCGCTGTGAATAAAAAGATCGGATCATCCCCGGATAATAGATCTCTTCTTTCCCAGTGAGCCCCTTGAATTCAACTTTTGAATACAAATCCCTCCAGGAATAGTATTTTAATAATCCCCGAACCGTATCTCCAGAAGTTAAAACCACGTAACCACTTTCATACGGGCTATTAACCTGGGCATGACTGATACGAAAGGTGAACATTGCTGTCAACGATGCTACATAAATGCAGGCTGCTTTCATGATAGCTTGTTCCAGGTCAAAACCGATGCCTTACAAAGGCCTCAATCGCCTCATACTCGGCTAATCCAAGCATATTGTAAGCAGCAGCGGTAGCATGGTTGCGATCTTCGGCACGCACCCAGAACTCGCGCGCATCATTGCCCGGAAACAAAGCGCTGTCTTTTTGCGACTGGTGCTTGAATACAGCCCTGCGCTTGCGCATCAGTTCATCCGGACTTAATGGCACAGCCATTTCAATCTGGTCAATGTCCCACTCCTGCCAGGCTCCGCGGTATAACCAGACGTAGCAATCTTTCATCCAAGGCTTCTTCTTAAGGTGCTGTACGGCTGCAAAGATGGCCGCCAGGCAAACACGATGCGTGCCGTGTGGATCCGATAAATCTCCGGCAGCATAGATCTGATGTGGTTTGATTTTCTCCAGCAAATCAACAATGATCTGAATGTCCTTTTCACCCAATGGCTTCTTCTTCACGGTGCCCGTTTCGTAGAAAGGCATGTCAAGAAAATGAGCCTGTGAGTCAGGGATGCCTGTATAACGGCAACCTGCTTTCGCTTCTCCTCTTCGAATAAGTCCTTTAATCGTCATTACCTCGGGCGTATCAACTTCACCAGGTTTCTTATTTTTGATAGAGGTGAGAACTTTTTTGTAAAACTTTTCACCATCGGCTTTCTTCAATCCAAACGCATCATTAAAGTCGCGGACAAAGTCTGCGAAACGTACGGCATCATCATCAAACACCGCAATGTTTCCTGATGTCTGATAGGCCACGTGCACTTCATGTCCCTGGTCGACCAGTCGGATAAACGTGCCGCCCATGGAGATAACATCGTCATCCGGATGCGGGCTGAAAATGATGGCCCTCTTCGGGAATGGTTTTGCGCGCTCAGGTCTGTTAGAGTCATCTGCTTTTGGTTTGCCACCGGGCCAGCCCGTGATAGTGTGTTGAAGATGATTGAACACTTTAATATTAACCTGATATGCTGAACCGTATTCAGTCACAATATCACCCATGCCATGCTCCATATAGTCATGGTTGGTGAGTTTAAGGATCGGTTTCTTCAACGTTTGGCAGAGCCACACCACAGCTTTGCGGATGAGTACATCATCCCAATCAATACTATCGAGAAGCCAGGGCGTTTTCTTTTGTGTGAGTTGTACGGATGAAGCCTCGTCCAGAATTACCAGCGGATTAGGATGCTTCTGCAAAAAAGTTGAAGGCACTTGGTCGGTCACTGGCCCTTCCACTGCTTTTTTTACAATGGGTGCTTTTCCCTCACCCCATGCCATCATGATGGCGCGC
>JAIENH010000632.1 GCA_019751475.1 Cyclobacteriaceae bacterium | reverse complement strand
ACTCACCTATCGCATTGCACATCTCATCCGCAGTCAGAATGTTGACCCCTTCAATATCATGGCGTTAACCTTCACCAACAAAGCATCGCGTGAGATGCGCGAGCGCATTGAAGGCGTGGTAGGTCAAGAAGCGCGCAATCTTTGGATGGGTACATTTCACTCGGTTTTTGCCCGCATCCTACGGGCTGAAGCGCACCATCTTGGCTATCCTAACAGCTTCACCATTTACGATACAGATGATTCTAAGTCGCTGATTAAGCAAGTGGTAAAAGAAATGGGACTTGACGAGACACAATATAAAGCCAGCACTGTCTTTAATCGCATCTCCGGGGCTAAAAACAGGCTTGTATCCTGGCAGGAATACCTTGCAAATCCGTTGCTGATGGGCGATGACGCAGCCAATATGAGGCCCGAAATCGGGAACATTTACAAGAACTACTCACTGCGCTGCTTTAAGTCGGGGGCGATGGATTTTGATGACCTGCTCTTTAACACCGACAAGTTATTCAAAGAGCACCTCGAAGTGCTGAACAAATACCAGCATCGCATTCACTACATCCTGGTGGATGAGTTTCAAGACACAAACCTGTGCCAGTATTTTATCATTCGCAAGATGGCCTCCGTGCGGCAAAACATCTGCGTGGTAGGCGATGATGCGCAAAGCATATATGCCTTTCGTGGGGCCGACATCAGCAACATATTAAACTTTGAGAAAGATTATCCTGATCTGCGCATCATCAAACTGGAGCAAAACTACCGGTCAACTAATAATATCGTGCAGGCCGCTAACTCTGTCATTGCAAAGAATAAGGCCCAACTTCCAAAAGACGTTTGGACTTCCAACGAAGACGGCAGTCTCATTGAATTGATCAAAGCGGTATCCGACAACGAGGAAGGTAAACTGGTAGCCACTTCCATCTTCGAAGAGAAGATGCAGCACCAACTGAAGTTCAGTGATTTTGTAATCTTATATCGCACCAACAGTCAGAGCCGCGCCATTGAAGAGGCCCTGAGGCGGATGAATATCAAATACAAAGTGGTAGGTGGTCTCTCCTTCTATCAGCGAAAAGAAATTAAAGATCTGCTGGCCTACCTGCGCTTTTCAATCAATCAACAAGACGAGGCTTCTTTCAGAAGAATCATCAACTTACCCAAGCGAGGCATTGGCGATTCTACCGTTGACAAAGTGATTGTTGCAGCCAACGACCATGCCATTTCCATTTGGGAAGTTCTGCAAAATGTCAACTCATTTTTAGGTGGTCGCGCTGCCGGGCAGATTGATGAGTTTGTTTCGATGATCAAACGCTTTGATCTTGAGATACAGCGCAAAGATGCCTACGAGGCAGCTTCTGAGATTGCCAAAGGTAGTGGGCTTCTTCGCGAGCTCTACTCCGACAAAACGGTGGAAGGACTAAGCCGCTACGAGAACGTGCAGGAATTGTTAAACGCCATCAAGGAATTTACGGATGACCCCGAGCGCGAAGACAAAGGATTGGGAGCATTCTTGCAGGAAGTATCGCTCGTTACCGGCCAAGATGAAGATAAAGACAAAGACCCGGAGAAAGTTACCCTCATGACCATTCACATGGCCAAGGGCCTGGAGTTCCCTTACGTGTACATTGTAGGATTGGAAGAAGACCTTTTCCCTTCCCAAATGATGCTGAGCAGCCGGGCGGAGCTGGAGGAAGAAAGGCGTCTCTTTTATGTGGCCATCACCCGCGCGCAGAAGCGTTTGTTCTTTTCATACGCCCTTACCCGCTACCGCTTCGGTCGATTGAAGAACTGTGAGCCCAGCCGCTTTCTGGATGATGTCAATCCTAACTACATAAAAGTAAGTACGAAATATGCCGGCATAGATTCTACCCCGTCTAACAGCGGGTTTGCCAAGAGTTTTGTCACCAGCATGAAGAAGACCATCAGCTCACAACCCGTGGTAAAGCCTACTGCCTACCGCGCCCCGGCCGACTTTGCGCCTAGTGATACGTCAGGTCTGAAGGAAGGCATGAAGGTAGAGCACCCCAAGTTTGGGTTTGGCGAAGTGGTGAAGCTGGATGAGAGCGGTGCAGATCGCAAGGCCAAGATCAATTTTGCCGATTTTGGCGAGAAGACGTTATTGCTTAGTTTTGCCAAGTTGAAAATCCATGAGAATTGATGGATGTAAAGACAATCATACAAGAACTTGACAATATGTCCCTTGAAAAAAGATTGGAGGTATACTCCTATCTCAGTTCCAGATTAAAGAGTCAAGAGTATGTTATGAATGTTTTAGAGAGAATTAAAGGCAAGGGAAAAGGGCTTTGGGCTATCGATGCTCAAGAATACATTAATGAGCAAAGAGCTAATGAACGGTTTTGACAGGATATTTATTGATACGGCCCCGATTATCTATCTAACCGAAAATCATCCAGCATACTACAGACCTGTTTCACTTTTCTTTGCCAATCAATTTAACTTCTTTGAATCATCATTTATTACCAGCAGTCTGACATTGGCAGAGCTTTTTGTAAAGCCTAAGAAAAATAACAATCTCGAATTGATTAGCGAGTTTAAGAAGGTATTTACCAACCTTAATTTCATCATAGCGGATGTAACCTCTGCCATTGCAGAGTCTTCTGCCGAGTTGAGAGCAATCTATCCATTTCTTAAAAGCTTTGATGCTATTCAGGTAGCAACGGCACGACAATTTAGCTGCAATAAGTTTTTCACAAATGATGCTTCACTCAAGAAGTTGCAAGAATTAGAAGTAGTATTAGTCAACGATTTAAAATAGTACGATGAATTTAGAATACAACTCCCAACGTCCGCATGTAACCCTCAAGGAATACGGACGCAACGTGCAGAAACTGGTGGCCTACATTCGCACAGTGCCCAGCAAAGAAAAACGCACCG
>JAIENH010000377.1 GCA_019751475.1 Cyclobacteriaceae bacterium | reverse complement strand
TATTCCAAAATCTTTTGCTCTACCTGGCGAAGCTTTAGTCCGCGAATATACTTTCCATTTCGTGCCAGAATCAGCCGGCCCGTTTCTTCTGAAATCGCCATCACCAACGTGTCGGTGTTTTCACTCATGCCAATGGCCGACCGGTGACGAAGGCCGAAGTGTGGAGGCAGGTGATCGTTTTCACTCACCGGCAAAACACAGCGCGCTGCTTTGATCCGCCCTTTGAAAATTATCACGGCCCCATCGTGGAGCGGACTGTTCTTGTTGAAAATGGAAATCAGCAAACGCTTTGTTACTTCTGCATCCAGCGGGTCGCCTGTCTCAATGTAAAATTTCAAATCCGTATCGCGGCTGAAGACAATGAGCGCACCAGTGCGGGTGGCTTTCAGATTTTTTACTGCTTCAATTACTTCGTGCACGTCAAAGTCATCGTGGTAGCGTGTGCGCCAGTGAGCCAATGCGTTAAAGAAGTCGCGGTTAAGTTCTGTACTGCGCCCGATCACCAACAAAAACTTTCGCAGCTCTGGTTGAAACAAAATGATCATGGCCAGCACTCCTACGCCCATAAACTGGCCGAGGATGGTGGCCAGCAACTCCATCTGTGCGGCCCGCACTACGAGATAAATAAGGTATAACGAAAGGATGCCCAGAAATATATTGACGGCCAGGCTTCCGCGGATCATTTTATACACCTGGTAGAGCAGTATTGCCACCAGGCTGATGTCCACCAAGTCCACCCAACTTACGTCAAGAAAGGATATTTTGAACGCGAGAACCACCAGTCAAAGTTAAGAAAATTACGCTACCCGTATGAGTAACGAAATCGGCCTACCGTTTCTTATCCAATTTGGCTGGCGGTATTCCGCCCAGATACTTTCCAAACCATTCAACATATCGTTCAAAACGGTCCTTCTGGTAGCTGGGTGTAGTGATACCATGAAACTGCCCCGGATAAATCACGAGACCTGTAGGAATATTTTGTGATCGCAATGCCTGGTACATCTGTTCGCTGCCAATCACGGGAACGTTAAAATCTTTTTCACCGACAATATAAAGTGTAGGTGTTTTGATTTTATCAGCCTTCAAAAACGGATAGGAAAGCTTTAGGTATTTGTCAAGATTTTTCCACGGCACGCCCAATTCATTTTCATATTGTAGAATATATTGATCAGACCCGTAGAGTGATAACTGCAATGCACTGCCTGCACCACTCGCAGCTGCTTTGAAGCGCGTGTCGGTGGCAATGCTGTAGTTGGTGAGAATTCCACCGTAACTCCAACCACCGATGCCTAAGCGATCAGGGTCGGCTATTCCTTCTTTTACCAAGTGGTCAACAGCTCCATGAATATCTACCACTTCTTTATTGCCCCAGTCGGCATAGATGGCTTTGCAAAAATCCATACCGCGTCCGTTGCTGCCCCGGTAGTTTACACCCACTACTGCATAGCCTGCGGCTGCCAGCATTTGGCGAGAGAGATCGAAACCGAACTCATCCTGCGCAGTAGGCCCGCCATGAATAAAGAAAACGGTTGGAAGTTTTTGCCCGGCTGTTGCACCAGCCGGTTTGAAAAGCAGATTGGAGACCTTCGTGCCGTCTTTACTGGTTGAGGTAAAGCCTTCAACCGTAGCGAATTCTATACCTGAAACAAATTCATTATGATGAAACGTGAGCCTGCGCGGACTGCCATTTTCGATGGCATAAATTTCTCCGGGCAACTGTGGCTCACTCATGATTGAGACAATTCGATTGTTATTTCTTTCCAACGAAGTAAAGCTTCGATTACCTCCGGCTGTGGTGGTTGCTTGTCCTGTCAACGATACGTTTGCGATGTAGCGCTGACGATCATCCGTTACTAACACAAAAATTGATTGACTGTCGTTCGCCCATATGGCATTGCTCACGGGCCTGTCCATTGCCTTGGTAAGCAGCTTAGGTGCTCCGCCTTCCCGTGTTACGATGGTCAAAATCGATTGATCGTACATGATGTAATTGTCAGGCATGGTTGATTGCATGTAGGCAATGTATTTTCCATCGGGTGACCATTGAGGACTGTTATCGTAGCCGCTCCAACTGGTGAGTTGTTTAATCGCTGCACCTTTTTTTGCCTCCATCATCCAGATGTCGGTGTTTTCATTTTTATCAGGGTCGGCTGTGCGGTTGCTGACGAATGCAAGCGAAGTCCCATCCGGGCTCCAGGCAGGTGAGGTTTCGTTAAAATTTCCTTTGGTGAGGGTGTCGATCTTTTGTGTTGCAATGTCGAAGATGTACAGATGCGTGAATCGTTTCATCCGGTAGCCCTCCATATCTTGTTTGAATTGATAGCGATCGATCACGATTGGATTTTGCGTTTTCGTTTTTGATGTATCGGGCGGGTCTTGCACCACCAGCACCATCTTCTTGCCATCAGGCGACCATTTGTAATCAGACAAGTCGCCTTTCAGGGCTGTCATTTTTTTAGCTTCTCCACCGCGTCTGTCCATCAGCCACACCTGGCTGCCCTTGGCTCCTTGGCGGGAAGAGGTGAACGATAAGTACTTTCCATCGGGGCTCCATTGAGGTGATGATTCACCGTCAGGTGTATGTGTAAGTTGCACGGTCTCCTGACCATCCCACCGCACCATCCACACATCACTGTTGCGTTTGTCTTTGGCCGAATCCACGGAAGTGAGCACATAGGCCACCCAGTTTCCGTCAGGGGAGAGTTGTGCACTGCTTACCGTTTTTAGTTTATAGACATCGTTGGGCTGTAGTTTTCTCTTGGCGGCTGATTGCGCAAAAAGAAAAACAGGCAACGCAAAAGCGAGGATCAGGAGTAAGATTTTTTTCATAAGGTATTTAGTTTGGAGAGTAGTCGAATGCATTCAATGGCTTCTTTCACATCG
>JAIENH010000362.1 GCA_019751475.1 Cyclobacteriaceae bacterium | reverse complement strand
ACCTTTATCCATGTCATTGATGTTGTTTAGCGATTACAAAAATGACATAAAAAAGGGTGGCTTTAAATCCACCCTTTTACTACTTTAGTCGGACAACAGTGATTCAAAATCTAAAATTATGCTCCGGAACTATCTAAAAATCGCCTTCCGCTCTCTGATTAAGAATAGAACTTATTCGCTGATTAACATCCTGGGGCTTTCAGTAGGCATATCCGTCAGCCTCATCATCTTTCTGTACGTTTCGCACGAGTACAGCTATGATCGATTCCATGCCAATGCGAATAACGTCTATCGCCTGTTATGTAAAATAAATTATGGCGGACAGGAGATTCAAACCACAGCCATGTCGGTACCGTTTGGACCCATTTTGAAAGACAACAATCCTGATGTAGAAAACTACGTACGCGTTCTCAATGCAGAGCGGGTACTGATTCAATCCGATGAAAATCATATCAACTTTGAAAATAGAATCGCTTTTTGCGATACGTCATTCTTTTCGGTATTCTCGTTTCCCATCAAGCAAGGAAACTATAAAACTCTCGCGCGACCAAGCACCGTAATCATCACCGAGGCAAGTGCACTAAAGTACTTCGGCTCAACAGACGTAATTGGAAAAATCATCACCTACAACAAAAGCTATCCTTTGGAAATCGTTGGGGTAGCCGAAAATTTTCCGACCAACTCAACCTTTCAACTTGACTTCATCATTTCTTTTTCAACTCTAGGCGTAATACCCAGTGAGAAAAAGGCTTACGAGCATCAAGTTGCGAGTCTGGGGTCAATACCAACCTACGTATTGATCAAAAATGAATCGGCCGTTCCGAAAGTAATTGCTTCCATCGCTGGCTTTGCCAAAACTTCTGTAGATGAAAAATATGGATTGGAGAAATTTGTGGATACACATCTAGGCAATAATTTCAAAGATTCATCCAATCAGCAATACTTATTTTTGTTCATGGCCGTTGCGCTCATCATACTTGCTTTAGCACTTATCAATTACATGAACTTGACGACCGCTAGAGCTACCCTGCGCGGTAAAGAAGTGGGCGTGCGCAAAGTGATTGGGGCAAAGGTTGGAAACCTTGCTTTTCAATTCTACTTTGAATCTGCCATCATGACGGCCATTGCCTTCGCATTAGCGTGGATATTGTTGGAATTTTTCTTGCCGGTTTTTCTGAACATCATTCAAATTCAAATCGATAAATCGTTCCTGACCAGCACTTGGTTCTTGTCAGTCGTGGCCGCTTTGTTTGTGGGTTGTATCATCATAGCTGGCAGCTATCCCTCCATTATTCTATCAAAATTCAAACCTGTAGAAGTTTTAAAAGGACGAGCGAGTGGCACTTCAGGCAATACCTGGGTTCGTAAAGGCTTGACCATTGCTCAATTCACCGCCTCCATCGCGCTGATTTTGATTACACTGGGCATCCAGCACCAACTGACGTTCCTACGCAATCAAAAACTCGGACTTAACAAAGAGCAGGTAATGGTGATAAGCCTCGGTGAAGAAAGTCAGGTGCACTATGTAGCGTTAAAAAATGATTTACGGAATTTAAGCGGAGTCAAAGAAGTTGCGGCCGCCTCAATGCCACTCTACACCACGGGGCACAACGCGTTCTTTGCAAAGACACCCACTACGCAAGAAGATGTGTTCATCCTCGATATGTCGATTGATGAAAACTTCATTTCAACGTTGGGGATGGAGTGGATTGAAAAACCCGATACATTAGCCAAGCCCGGTTTTATTGTAAATGAAGCGGCCTTAGAAAAATTAAAAATTACAAAGTCTGATGTCGGTATCAAGTTTAATGACCGCACCATCAATGGCATCGTGAAAAATTTCGCTTACGGATCGCTTCGCGAAAAAATAGATGGTATGGTGATGTCAGTCAAAGCTGATACCGCTACTTCATTAACAAAGTATGGCTATGCACTTTACTTGAGATTAGACCCAAAGGCGAATTTGACCAGTAAAATTGCTGCCGTACAAGACGTGTTCAAAAAATACGAAGGCAAGCGTCCGCTTGAATACTATTTTTTGGATGATGCCTTTGACCAACTGTACAAATCAGAGGACAGGCTGTCAACCATTTTTAGTGCCTTCACGGCAATCGCTATCGTAATTGCTTGCTTGGGATTGTTCGGACTCATCACCTTCACGGCCGAAACACGAACCAAAGAAATTGGCATCCGCAAAATTTTAGGCGCGAGCATTCAGAACATTTTCATGCTGCTTTCAAAAGATTTTCTGGTACTTGTATTGGTTGGCATTGCCTTTGGTTTGCCACTGGCTTGGTGGTACTTGAACGACTGGCTTCAACAGTTTTCGTACAAAGTACAAATCCCATGGTGGTTTGCATTGTTGGCGGCTGGCAGTGCTTTAGTATTATCTTTTGTTACGATTTGCTCACGGGCAATCAAAGCGGCTGTTAGTAATCCGGTGGATAGTTTGCGAAGTGAGTAAAGATAGCTACCTTATTCTATCAAGTGTTTGAGTGGGTAAGGGCTTACTAATAAAAAGTAATAAATTAAAAATCAGACTATGATTGGTAATTTTATTTCCATCGCGATAAGAAATTTCCTCCGAGAACCAATATCTACCGCAATAAATATTGCAGGCTTAGCCGCAGGTCTCACTTGTAGCATATTAGTTTTCTTATGGGTAAGGGATGAGGTACGTTTTGATCGCTTCCACAAAGACTTTGAAAGAATCTACACGGTGATGGAAAACCAAACTTATTCTGATGGCGAAATTGTCACCTACGATGCCTCGCCCGCGCCACTTGCCGAAAAACTTAAAAGTGAATTTCCTGAAATTGAAATAGCCACTCATTATTCCTGGCCCCGGCAAATGTTATTTTCTTCTGGCCAAAA
>JAIENH010000658.1 GCA_019751475.1 Cyclobacteriaceae bacterium | reverse complement strand
GACGCTCTTCCGATCTAAGCATCTGTAGTCTAAAGATTATAAGGAAATGAGAGAACTAACAATAAAGGAAGCAGTTAGAGAATATCTATCATATAAACTCGTTGAGTCAACGCAGGACTATCCGATTTTTATGAACAATATGATAGAGTCTCATGGCTCAAAATTTGAACCCAAATCAAATGTCTTGGGATCTTTTGAATTCGTAATCGTACGACTAGCAATTGACACTTATAAACTGTGGGATATTTTTAGTAAGGAGCAGGCAACCCAAATATCCGATGAAATATTGTTCGAACATTTGAGGAGAGCAGTTGACGGAGAAACAAATAAGAATATGGTGAGTAGCTCTTATTCACAGTACTTAGATTTAGTATGGCAAGATTTAGAAAAGGCGACTATAAATCTTAAGCGGGATACTAAACGATCTCCCTTAGAAAAGACGACAAAGCAATTTTTAGATAACTTTCTTGGATCCAACATTCAGGAATTTTACTTGTCATCTAATATTTTTAAGGATAAAAAAATAATTGACCCTTTTTTGATTGCTCATTGTTGTCATAACCTAATAAACTATAAAGTAAGTTGGCTTGCAATGAAAGGAAATTTGAAAATACTGTGATGTGAGGGGTTGTTACAGTTCATCTGATTCTCCACCTGAAAGAACGGCCATAAAATTGATTAAATTTGAGGCATGGGATTTTTGGAGGCATACAAAGAACAAATTCAACGATTGTGTAAAAACCACAAGGTTAAGACACTGTATTCTTTGGGTTCCGTTAACACAACTAAGTTTGCAAAAGATAGTGACGTGGACTTGATGGTTGACTTTGATACAAACGATCCCCTTGAATACACCACTCAGTATTTTGACTTAAAATTTGAATTGGAGAAAATACTAAAAAGACCTATCGACCTGCTTGAAAACAAAGCCATTAAAAATCCATTCCTGAGAGAGAATATTGATAAATCAAAAATTCTCATCTATGGACAATGAAGTAAAGACCTTAGTTATACGTGGTCGTCTAATCACAACCTAACAATAGGCTGAGAGAAGTGTCACTATGAGCAATGTCAAGCTATTTGAATCCAAGCAAGTAAGAACTCATTGGGACGAGAAAAATGAGCTATGGTATTTCTCCATAATTGACGTCATCGAAATCTTAACAGAAAGCAATAATCCAAGAAGGTACTGGAGCGACTTGAAGCGAAAGCTTGAACAGGAAGGGTTTAATCAGTTGTACGAAATTATCGTACAACTGAAATTATTGTCAAGTGACGGCAAAAAATACCTAACCGACTGCACTGATACACAAGGGCTTTTGCGGATAATCCAATCTATTCCTTCACCAAAAGCCGAACCCTTCAAACAATGGTTAGCTCAAGTTGGATACGAAAGGATTGAAGAAACCGAAGATCCCGAATTGAGTTTTGACCGCGCAATGGAAACATACCTTGCAAAAGGATATACCAAGGAGTGGATTAATCAAAGATTAAAAAGTATTGAAGTCAGAAAAGAACTAACATATGAATGGGAAAAACGAGGGGTGAAAAAAGGGATAGATTTTGCCATTTTAACTGATATTATTACCAAAGCTTGGAGCGGAAAATCGGTAAAACAATACAAGAGCCACAAGAATCTAAAGAAAGAAAATCTTCGGGATCACATGACCAACATGGAATTGGTATTGAACATGTTGGCTGAAGTTTCAACAACTGAAATTTCAAAAGAGAAAAAACCAATAACGATCGAGGAGAATAAAGTGGTTGCGCAACAAGGCGGAACTATAGCAGGAAATGCAAGGAAGCAAATTGAAGCTAAGACCGGAAAGAAGATCGTGAGTAAACTCAATGCAAAGAATATCATTGAGGGAAAGTCAAAAAAGAGAAAATTAAAATGAGATTGAACAAGAACCCACTTGTCACTCACACGTTTTTATCGCTCCTAACGGTTTTGCACTTGGCAGGTTAGCAGGATGCGAATGCGGCCACCACACACGGGCCAGCAGCAGGCAGCCCATGATCAAGAGAGCCCATCGCAAAAAGCGCTAATTAACCACAAAATTGTCAATCATTTCACAGAATTTGAAATGGCCTCCTGGCTATAGTCGCCTATCACATCGTATGAATCCACCCGAAGAGATCGGGCTTCGTTCCGCGCTTGATGCCATCCAACTCGTTGAGTACGCGATTTGAAAACGTGCGCGTCTCTACAGGGGGCAGGTAGTAGTTGTGCCCTTCGTAGCCAATCAACTCAATGTGCGCAATGGTGGCGGCCGTGCCCGCACCGAAGGCCTCTTTCACCCTACCACTCTTCAGACCGTCCACCAATTCATCAACAGAAATTTTTCGCTCCTCCGCCTTCACACCCCAGTGACGCGCCAGCGCAAGCACACTGTCGCGCGTAATGCCCGGCAAAATAGAATCGCCCAAAGCCGGAGTAACTAATGTATCGTCAAAGACGAACATGATGTTCATGGTGCCGGATTCCTCAATGTATTTATGTTCGCGTCCGTCTGTCCAGATCAGTTGATGATAGCCTTGCTCCTGGGCAAGTTTTGCAGGATATAGTGAGCCACCGTAGTTGCCGCCTGCTTTTGCAAAACCTGTACCCCCCTCCACCGCACGCGTGTACTTGGTTTCTATTTTCACTTTCACCGGGGTGGAATAATACGGACCTACAGGCGAATTAATAATCATGAATGTGAAATCCAGCGAAGGACGAATGCCGATATATTCATCCGCTGAAAACATGAACGGCCGAATGTAAAAGGAACTGCCCTCTGTGGTAGGAATCCAGGCACGATCTAACTGGATCAACGACTGCATGCCTTCCATAAAAATATCTTCCGGCAGGTATGG
>JAIENH010000451.1 GCA_019751475.1 Cyclobacteriaceae bacterium | reverse complement strand
TGGATACGCCTTCACTATGCATTTCCTACCGGCTTTCCAATGGACGCACTCGATGTGATGGCCGAACGATCCAACATCTGCAAATACCTGGACATTCCACTACAGCATGGCTCAAGCCGCATGTTGCAACTGATGCGAAGAGGTACCACGCGCGAAAAGACCGAGCAACTGTTGCAAACCATTCGCAAAAAAGTACCGGGCATCGCCGTAAGAACCACACTGATTGCAGGCCATCCGGGAGAAACTGAAGAGGACTTTGATGAGATGATGGCATTTGTAGAGCGTTCGCGGTTTGACAGGCTTGGTGTCTTTGCTTATTCTCATGAAGAGAACACCCATTCCTACGGTTTTCAAGATGATGTACCCGCGGAAGTAAAACAACAACGGGTAGAAGCCATTATGGAATTACAGCAGGGTATCTCCTGGGAGCTCAATCAACAGAGGATTGGAAAAACATTTAAAGTACTGGTGGATCGGAAAGAAGGGAAAGACTTTATTGGCAGAACCGAATTTGATTCGCCTGAGGTTGACAACGAGGTGATTATCCATACATCCGACTACCTCCGGATGGGCGATTTCACGCAAGTAGCTATTTCATCTGCCAGCGAGTTTGACCTGACCGGGCAAACGGTAGCCGGTTAGCATATTTTTTTAACCTTATTATAAAATTGCCGTTATTCGGCCTGTGTTGGTCTTTAAAACAAGTTGTTGTTAACTGATGAAACTTCAGAAAGTACCGTTCCGGAGCACACACGCTTTTACCGAATTTTTTCTGAAGTACATCGAGCAGGTGCCCACCCTGCAACCGTTTTATTCCCGTTACCCAACCGTTGAAAACTTTAGGTCGCAAATAGTAGAAAAAGCTAATGAATTTTCTGCAGAAAAAAGGAACGTTCTCGTAGCGAGTCTTCAAGATCAATACCAGGCGTTGAAGCCAACCGGGCTTGTCGAAAAAAACATTCAATCGCTATTAAAAGAAAATACATTCACCGTTACAACCGGGCATCAGCTGAATATTTTTACCGGGCCACTTTATTTTATTTATAAAATCGTCACTGTCATCAACGCGTGCAAACGACTGAAAGAACAGTACCCTGACGTACATTTCGTTCCAATCTATTGGATGGCCTCCGAAGACCATGACTACGAAGAGATTAAATCCTTCCGGCTTTATGGAAAGAAATACACGTGGCTGACAGAACAGAAAGGCGCTGTCGGAAGATTTCACACAAAAGAAATTGAAGCAATTTTAAAGGAGCTGCCGGGAGATGTTTCCATCTTTCGTCAGGCTTACCAGAAAAGCCATTCGCTCAGTGACGCTGTGAGGAGTTATGTCCATACCTTATTTTCTTATGAGGGACTCATTGTATTGGATGCCGACCGGCCAGAATTAAAAAAATTACTTCAGCCCGTGATGCGGGATGATCTTTTTCAACACACCGCCTTTCAACAGGTTACCACCTGTAACGACAAGCTAACAACCGCTGGATTTCACCCACAGGTAAATCCACGTGAGATAAATTTTTTCTATCTCGATCATCAGCTGAGAGGAAGAATTGAAAAACAAGGAGACAGGTTTGTAGTGTTAGATTCTGACTTGACCTTCTCATCTGAGGAAATCACAAAACTGATTGAGCAGTCGCCAGAGCGATTCAGTCCGAATGTAATTTTGCGACCGCTTTATCAGGAAATTATTTTACCGAACCTCGCTTACGTGGGTGGGCCGGCTGAGTTGGTGTATTGGCTGGAACTGAAAAATGTATTTGAATTTTTTAAGGTCCCCTTCCCTATTTTGCTGCCCCGAAATTTTGCATTGGTGGTGGATTCGGCAACGAACCGAAAAATGGAAAAGACCGGGCTTACCCTGGAAGAATTCTTCGAAGACAAAAATTTGATTTTTAACCATTGGGTGTCAAAAAATTCCAACCACGATTTGTCGCTCAAAAACGTGATGGCAACGGCCAATGAATTAATGAAAAGCGTGCAAGAAAGGTCCGGTGGCATTGATCCAACCTTGCAACCAATGGCTGCAGCCGAAGCAGCGCGTATGATGAAGGGCCTGGAGAAGATTGAAAAGAAAATGTTGCGGGCAGAAAAGCGCTTGCACAGCGACCGGCTGCGGCAAATTGAGGCTGTGAAAGATGCGTTGTTTCCCAGTGGCGGACTTCAGGAACGGACAGATAACTTCCTGAACTTTTATCAAACTGACCCTGGCTTTGTCAAAAAACTGCTCACCCATCTTGAGCCCTTTGACTTTCAATTCAACGTGTTGACGTACCATGACTAAGGCAGAGGCACGGAGATTGTTTCTTCAAAAAAGAAAAGACCTTTCTCCCGACACCTGTGTTCAATACAATCTTCAGTTGTATCACCGCTTTTTTACTTCCGTTGATCTATCATTCGTGCGGGTCTTGCATACGTATCTGCCGCTAGAAAAAAATAAGGAGCCCGACACCTGGATGATCATCGATCGCGTCAAACGCGAATTTCCTTATGTGAAAATATCGCTACCAAGGATAGCTGGCCCTGATCGGTTAGAAAATTTTTATTTTGAAGGCCCTGCACAACTTCATGCCAATGAGTGGGGAATTCCTGAGCCACTCGAAGGCACCTTGACTCCTTCGGAAGAAATTGATATGGTTATTGTGCCGTTGCTTGCGTTTGACAAAACGGGGCATCGCGTTGGCTATGGAAAAGGTTTTTATGACCGCTTTCTGAAAACTTGCCGCCCTGATTGCCAAAAGATTGGATTATCTTTTTTCGAGCCAGTGGAAAAAATTGATGATATCACCCCACACGACTTCCCCTTATCACGCTGCGTCACTCCGCAGGAGGCTTATCATTTTTGAGCGGAGACG
>JAIENH010000800.1 GCA_019751475.1 Cyclobacteriaceae bacterium | reverse complement strand
GTTTTTGCGGCCATTAAAGATTAATTCTCTTGCGAATTTGCCTTGCCCCTGACCCAAAGAAAGCATCTTCAGTCTATGAAACTGCCGCTTGGGGAAACACTCAACAGGCAGCGTTTCTCAATCAGGTGATTGAATTGGAAACGAAGTTAGCACCCACTGCCCTGCTGCGTGAGTTGTTGACAATTGAAACACATCTTGGTCGTATCCGCAAGAAGAAGTGGGGCAAGCGAACCATTGACATCGATATTCTCTACTACGGAAATAGCATCATTCAAGAGCCAGAACTGATCATACCCCATCCAGAAATTGCCAAGAGAAGATTTACGCTCGTGCCTCTGGATGAACTTACTCCTGATTTAATTGATCCTGTTTCGGGGAAGAGCGTGCGACAGATGCTAAGTGAATGCAAAGACACCTTGGAAGTTAGTGTGTTTTAAAACTCCAAATATCGGAGGTCAAAAATTAGTAAATACTTCCCCGATGGCCGACTTCTCGTATATCAACTATAAATATGCGGTCTTCAATGTGATAGATTATCCTGTAATCGCCTACCCTTATTCTCCATAAAGTTTCATCACTTCCTTTTAGTTTTTTACACCCAGGAGGTCTTGGGTTGGCCTCAAGGCTAACGATGGCTTTTAACAGTCTTGAGAGAAGAGGCTCTGAAAATTTATTCAGACTCTTTTCGGCCGATTTTGAAACGACTACCTTAAATCGCATGCTTAAGTTTCCCTGACTTTCTCAAGTTCTTAATTACCTTTTCAAGTGGAATCTTCTCTTCCCCCTTCCTACTGGAGGCAATCAGGTAGTCGCAAAAATCCTCCCAAATAGCAGCATTTTTTTTAAGATCGATTACTACTGCTTTCTTTCTGTTGTACTCATCAGTGATGTAGCTTATTCCTTTCATATCTCATCGATTTTATTCGCTTCAAATTTACAAACTACTTACTTCAGTTTCTGGCGCAATTTTCTTCACCAGACCTTGCAGTACCTTTCCCGGCCCGCACTCAATAAATATTTTACCTCCGTCTTTCACCATCTGCTGCACCGACTGCGTCCACCGCACGGGTGCTGTGAGCTGCGCGATAAGGTTTTGCTTGATGGTGGCTACATCGCGAGAAGGCAGTCCATTGACATTTTGATAGACCGGACAAACGGGAACGCTAAAATGAGTCGACTCAATGGCCTTCGCCAATTCTTCGCGGGCCGGTGCCATGAGCGGTGAATGAAATGCTCCTCCAACTTGTAATGGCAGCGCACGCTTGGCTCCTGCTGCTTTCATTTTTTCGCAGGCAATCTCAATACCTTTTATCGAACCGGATATAACCAATTGACCGGGGCAATTGTAGTTGGCAGCAACTACTACTTCATCTTTAATGGAGGCGCAAATTTCTTCCACCGTGGCATCATCCAGGCCTAAAATAGCAGCCATGGTAGAAGGATTTATTTCGCAAGCCCTCTGCATGGCAGCAGCTCGCTTGGCCACGAGTTTAAGTCCATCTTCAAACGCAAGAGCCTTATTCGCGACAAGCGATGAAAACTCGCCCAGTGAATGGCCGGCCACCATCTGCGGAGCAAACGAATCGTTGGAAAGCGCTACTGCTACGGAATGAATAAAAACAGCCGGCTGCGTCACATTGGTTTGCTTCAATTCATCGGCTGTGCCGGTGAACATGGTATCGCTGATGCGAAAACCAAGCACCTGGTTGGCCTGTTCAAAAAGTCCCTTCGCAACGGGATTGGACTCGTACAACTCTTTGCCCATGCCTGTAAACTGGGCGCCCTGACCGGGAAATATGTAAGCCTTCATGCGGATAATTTAGCCCCGAAGATAACGAGCACAAATCAATCCAGTAATATCTCGTTGATTTTGATCAGCGTACAATCTGCACCCAGCCACGGATATCGCGGGTTTGCTTGGCCGGATCCACCACGATAAACTTGACACGTGCGTTGTAATAATACACGCCAGCAGCAAGCTCCTTGCCATCGTTATCACGACCATCCCAGTCAATGTAGATAGATCGTTCGCCCCCTGACTGGTAGTTATAAACTTCTTTGCCCCAACGGTTATGCACAGTGAGGGTCACTTGCTCAACAAACCGGGCACATCTTCTTTTTTGTTCTACAGGGTCAATGGATCCGCAAGGGCCTTGGCCATTCTCACCAATTATCTGGCGGTCGCTAAAGGCGCTGAAGCGCTCATTACAATCGTCACCGTTGGGTGTAAATACGTTAGGCAATTCATAGTTGGGACAATTATCAAAACAAAATTGCTCGCTTAGCGCGCTTTCGTTACCGGCCCGATCAAGCGCGCTAATCTTGTAGCAACGGGCAAACGATGGCAATTGGTCGTTGCTGTCTACAAAAAATGTATCGCGCACGTTGGTCTTGTAGAGCGAAAAGTCGGCCCCCACCTGCGAAGCAATGTAGATGTTATAACTTCGGGTGTCCAAGCGGCATGCTAGATCTGGTGAACGTTTCCAGGTAAGAATATTCGTAAATACATTCAATGTGCAGGGCTCTGTTAGAATTGCTTCGTCACATTTTTTAGCTACAATGGCTAGTTCGGGTTTGCAGGGTGGCTCTTTGTCATTGGGTTGGCCACAATTGATTTGCGAAAAATTCAAAAGCGGCTCCTTGATGCGTTTGTTGCCGTAGGTGCCTTTGGTCATCACACGGTAACAATACTCCTGATCATCACGCAACGGTGTTCTGTTAAATTGCCCAGAGTCCACGTATGCAAAACGCCCTGCCGTAACATTAATACTGTCAATCAGTATCATTTGCGATTCCGTAGCCCCGCCAGGTCCTCTATAAATCAAATGACGCGGAAATTTCTGACTCTGAT
>JAIENH010000645.1 GCA_019751475.1 Cyclobacteriaceae bacterium | reverse complement strand
CACGCAATGTTCGGTCGGTCTCTTGCAGCAAAACGGCTGCCTGTTGCAAGGTGAGCTCCTGCCCTTTCCATTCAATAGTCATCGCGCCCGACAGCTGAGCATACTTTTGCGACTCGGTGTTGATTTCAGTAAAGAGCGGTACGTTTTCCTCACGAAAAATTTCAATGTCTTTTTTCAGATTGCGAATCAAAATGGAAAAACCTTCCTCCTTTTCCAGGGCACTCAGCAAAGACGATGCAGCCGCCTTCTTGTTCAACTGGTCCGACACGGGAGCCATCGGAGGTTGAATATTTTGAATGAAGTCCTGGTATCGCTCACTGTACTCCTTGTTATCTGTGTAGCACGTCATTCGAATGTAACGCCAGCCAAGATCCTCCGAGAGTACGGATTCAAGCTCACTCCTGTCATTCAGCCATTTATGAAGGTCGTAGACCGATGTTAATGGCCGGTTTAAAAGATCATCGGTGTATTTTTTTATCTCCTCCCACGTGGTGACTTGAAAATCTTCTGGTAAGAAGTGGCGCTTGGGCCGCTGGGGTACATCAATCTTCATGAATCAAACATGTTTACTTTAAAACGCATAAAGGTAAGCCTGCAAGGAGTTTTGGCAAAATCATGAATGGCTCATTTCTTAAACCATGGAAAAAAAGCCGATGTGCTCTGCTGATAGTTCCTAAAAATCTCTCCCCGTGTTTTCAACATGTGCTCTTCAGTATACGCAATGCCCGTAATTCGCGTCAGCACATAATACATGATGGCCGGGCAAAGTATCGATATGATACCCCAAGCAGAATTGAGTGCGATGACAAAATAAGACACCCACACCAACCACTCAAAAAAGTAGTTCGGATGACGCGAATAATGCCATAGTCCCCAATCACAAATTTTTCCTTTGTTTGCCGGGTTTTCTTTAAACCGCTTGAGTTGGTAGTCAGAAACACTCTCCCCAATCACGGCTATGAGCCAGAGTACACTGCCTCCGATCTCGTACCGACCCAAAGCAGGCGTTGTATTTATCATCACCAGTGCAAACGGCAGTGATAACAGTAAGGCAAAGAAAGCCTGGAAATAATAAAATCGAAGCATGAGAAGATTTTGGTGGTCGCCCCACTGCTTGCGCAACGCGGTGTAACGCGCATCTTCCGGCTGCCCTATGGTGCGCAGGTACAGGTAGCCCGCCAATCGAAAGCCCCATACGCAAACAATGGTCAACACCAAAAGCTGTCGCAGAGCATAGCCTTTCACCAAAATAAAATAAATCATAGCAAGCACGGGAAAACTTGCCGACCAGACCGTATCGACTATGGCAGCGTTCTTTGTTCGCAGCTGAACAAGCCAGGTAATGGTAAAGAGTATAAGGAGTGCAAATGCACCTACGGCAAAAAGGGGAAACAGTTCGTTGATCACGTTTATTTTCTTAAACTTACAAAAACATTCACGCTCATGATAAAAAAAATTAGTTTGCTTGTGTTGCTTGGCTGGGTGGTGGCCTGTCAGTCATCCGAAAAGAAATCCATTGGTAGCATTGAGCGAATTGAATCTGCACTTGATGAAATAGTAAGCCCTGACACTGAAGTCGAAGTGATAGGCGAAGGCTTCGACTGGAGCGAGGGGCCGCTGTGGATCGAAAGTCAAAAAATGCTTTTGTTCTCAGATGTGCCAAAGAATAAAGTTTTCAAATGGACAGAAGAAGGTGGCGTGCAACTCTATCTCGAACCATCCGGCTACACTTCCTCTACTCTGCGTGGTGGCGAAATGGGTTCTAATGGCTTATTACTGAATGACCAAGGTAATCTTGTGCTGTGCCAACACGGTGACAGGCGGCTCGCCATGATGACAGCACCCATTTCATCACCGGAGCCAACCTTTACAACCATTGCCAACAAGTTTGAAGGAAAGCGTTTCAGCAGTCCGAATGACGCTGTCTATCACAAGAGAGACTATTACTTCACCGATCCACCCTATGGTCTAGAAAAGCAAATGGAAGATCCTCAGAAAGAAATTTCCTTTCAAGGTGTCTATAGAGTTTCTGCCAAAGGTGGGGTTTATCTATTAGTTGATTCTCTTACCCGACCCAACGGGCTTGCCTTCTCCCCTGATGGAAAATATCTCGTGGTCGCCAATTCTGATCCTCAAAAAGCAAGATGGTATCGCTACGAAATGAACGACACGACTGTTGTATCAGGCAAGGTTCTTTACGATGCTACCAATTTAACTTCAACAGAAACAGGTATGCCAGACGGGCTGAAGATTGATGGTAACGGTACAATCTTTGCCACAGGGCCTGGTGGTATTTTTATTATGGACTTGGAAGGCCGCCTTCTTGGAAAAATAAAGTTGAGTGACCCTAGCTCCAATTGTGCACTTTCTACCGATGAAAAAACCCTTTACATCACAGATGACATGTATTTATTGCGAATAAAAATGAGGTAATTTGTTACCTTTAAAACAGCAATGACTAGTGAATTGATTTTTCTAATAGAAGATGCTCCCGAGGGTGGTTTCATAGCAAAGGCACTCAGTGAGAGTATTTTCACCGAAGCAGATGATCTCGATCAGCTAAAACGCAACATCCGGGAAGCTGTCTCGTGCCACTTTGATGAGATCAATCTGCCAAAATTGGTGAGACTCCATTACGTAAGAGAAGAAGTACTTCCTCTATGAAATTGCCCCGAAATGTTTCGGGAGAAGAATTAGTTAACTGATGTTTCTACGCAGGGCAACTAAATTCAACCAAAACCTTTGTGAAACCTTAGTGATTTTGTGTCTTTGTGGCCTAAAATCAAAACCACTAAGGCACCAAGTCACAAAGAATCCACCAAGTGCGTAGAAACATCAGTT
>JAIENH010000497.1 GCA_019751475.1 Cyclobacteriaceae bacterium | reverse complement strand
AACGGCATTCGGTTCATCGATCGCATCTTTCGAGCCGGTCACGCTTTGCCAGAAGCCGGGCCGGTCGGCGCGCTCGATCAGCAGCACCTCGAGCTCGGGGCTGTGGATCACGACCAGCACGGATTCGGGAATCTTCGGCGGCTTGGTTGTCACGGGAAGGTCATTCGTTCGCCCAAGAAAAAGGGCGCGAAGACGGGTGCCAAGAAACAAGGTAAGGGGAAGGGCCAATGAAAATCGAGAAAAGCTTCCGGCAGTAATTTTATCTTGTAAGCGTTTTCCTTAAACAACAACCCAAACGTCCAGGGTTTACCCATGATCACTTCGTCAATCGATTCAGGGTCTTCTACATGCTTGATAGTAAAGAAGGGTGCTATCTTGCTCAGAACTTTTTCTTCAGTAAAGTCCGGCAGATTCTTGATAACCCGATGAGTTGGCAGTATGCGAAGATCGTCTGACTCGGTGTTGGAGAGGAACATCATGTGAAAGTTCCAGGCTTCATTACCGATATAAGGTCCTTTCTTTTGCATCCGATGTTTAAGCGCCAGGGAGCTTTCGTATCGATGATGACCATCTGCGAGAATGATGGTCTTGGATTTAAGATTGGCGATAATTTTTGAAATGATTTTTGCATCATGAATTACAGCCAGCACATCGCGCACCCCTTGATAGTCTTCTGTTTCGTAGATTGGTTGAGTGATGGCATCATCCATGTATGCTTCTAGTTCAAATGTCGGGTCTGTGTACAGCCCGTGGGTAGGACTTACATGAAGTAGTGTCTTTTCAAGTAATTCAATACGGTCGTTTACTGATTTGGGAATGGTGTTCTCGTGCCTGAGTATTACGTTATCTTCCCAATCGTATGCACGTATGTTGCAGATGAGTCCCTTGCGGCAAAACTCTTTGGCTGACCCATGCATTCTAAAATATTGAAAATATACATACATCCCCGGCAGCGCATCCTGGAGGATAGTTCCGTCTTCTTTCCATTGTGCTAATGTATCGGCTGCATGCAAAGGTGCCTCCGGTCCCAGCGGCACCGACAGATGAATGCTATTGAGTGGATTTTTATAAAGAGCCTGGCGCTGTTTTTCTGATACAACATCAAACAGGGGAGAGGTGAGCGACTCAATGTTCACTCCCAATTCACGATTGTATCTCCACGCACGGAGCGGTCGCACTTCTGCCATAAAAAATCAGCTTCGGTTAGTGCGCCAGCGGCTCATTGTCTTGGGAGAGACAACGGCTTCTTGTGTAGGAGAGGCTTTGACGGAAAGTTCTTCGAATACTCTTGCTGACAGTGTGGCCGCGATCATTTCTGATTCAGCGTCAGTAGCAGACGAGCGCAGCACTTCAGGCGTAAAATACTGCTCTACAAATTTGGTGTCGAAATTTCCACTGCGGAAAGCAGGGTGCTCCATAACGAATTTGCAAAAGCCAAGTGTAGTCTCCACGCCCGTGATTTCATATTCCGCGATAGCGCGAATGGTTTTCTCAATAGCCGCTTCGCGTGTCTCCGCATGGCAAATCATCTTGGCGATCATCGGATCGTAGTAAAATGGAATGGACATGCCTTCTTCAAAACCATCGTCTACACGAATGCCGTGACCCTGTGGCCGCCTGTAGGTTTTTAGTGTGCCGATGTCAGGTAAAAAATTATTTGTTGGATCTTCGGCATAGACTCGCACTTCCACCGCATGACCATTAATTTTCAATTCATCCTGCCGGAATGGTATTTTTTCTCCTTCCGCTACTCGTATTTGCAACTGCACCAGGTCAAGCCCCGTGATTTGTTCGGTCACCGGGTGCTCTACTTGTAGTCGCGTGTTCATTTCCAGAAAATAAAAATTGGTATTATCACTCAGAATGAATTCTACCGTGCCTGCATTATAGTAGCCGCACGACTTCGCCACATTAATGGCTGCTTCGCCCATGCGCTTGCGAAGCTCAGGCGTGAGCACCGATGAGGGCGCTTCCTCCACCACCTTTTGGTGCCTGCGCTGAATGGAGCATTCACGTTCAAACAGGTGAACCACATTGCCATGTTGATCACCAAAAATTTGAAACTCAATATGCCTCGGTTGAGTCACGTACTTTTCAATAAAAACGGAACCATCGCCAAACGCAGAGTTAGCCTCGCTCACGGCACGCTCCATCTGCTCTTCAAATTCTTCTTCGTTTTGTACGATGCGCATTCCCTTGCCTCCACCACCTGCGCTCGCTTTGATCAGGATAGGGTAGCCAATTTCTTTTGAGATCTTTTTAGCCTTGGCAATATCACTAATGGGTTCGGCTGTGCCCGGCACGAGTGGTACGTTGAACTTCGCTGCAGCATTCTTGGCAGCGAGCTTGCTGCCCATGATCTCAATAGCATCAGGAGGAGGGCCCACGAAGATGAGCCCTGCATTGATCACCGCCCGTGCAAAGTCTTCGTTCTCTGAAAGGAAACCATAACCTGGATGGATGGCATCGGCACCTGTTTGTTGTGTAGCCGCGATGATCTTCTCCATTCGCAAGTATGACTCTGAAGATGGAGGTGCACCAATGCACACCGCCTCATCAGCAAACCGTACGTGCAATGCCTGACGGTCGACTTCGCTGTACACAGCTACGGTCTTGATGCCGAGCTCGCGCGCACTGCGCATTACACGAAGGGCTATTTCCCCCCGGTTAGCCACTAGTAGTTTTTTTATTTTACCCATCGAATGTTGATGTCCTGCAATGCTATGAATTATTTCACTGTTGTCCGACAAAAATATAGAATTGCAAAATAACTATGTTTTCATATGGGACTCGCACGATTTTTTTTAAATCTAAAAACCAACCCCTCTAGTTAAAACCG
>JAIENH010000148.1 GCA_019751475.1 Cyclobacteriaceae bacterium | reverse complement strand
AGTGTGGCCACAACCACGGCAAAAACAATTGAATCGCGCCACTCGCGCATTTTAGATTTCACTGTACCTGACTTGGGTTTCATGGGATTTAAGTTATTCAACGTTGAACGGATTCACTGGTAAAAAAGATTCTACTTATCATTATGATAAAGTACGTTACGCTCTGGTCGATACAATCTTTGCAACTTTATGAGGTTTAAAATCAAATGCCACGAAGGCACAAAGTCACAAAGAAGCTATTGATATACTCTAACATACAACACAGAAAACAAATCCCCTTCCGTAAATACTAAGATAAACACAGTTTCAACAGAATAAAAATAACTACTGAGGAGGTCAATTTTAACGCTTGTGGATTTGAGCTCTAAGAATCTTACTCCGTTCTCAAACTTTTTGCAGGATTCGCATAGGCCGCTTTCAACGCCTGCGTACTTACAATGCCCAGTGCAAAAAGCAAGGCGATTAATCCCGTTAAGGGAAAAACCCACCACCCGATTTCGGTTCGGATAGTATACCTTTCCAAATACTTATTCAGAAGCCACCAGGCAATGGGGGCCGAAATCAAAAATGAAATCAATACCAATCGCGAAAAATCTTTTGAGATAAGACCGACCAGACCAGCAACCGAAGCGCCCATCACCTTACGAATACCAATCTCCTTGGTGCGTTGCTCGGCTGTGAAAGCTGCCAACCCAAATAGGCCAAGGCCAGTAATGATAATTGCAAGGCTGGCAAACAAATTGGCCAACTGACTTGTGAGATTAATGGTGGTAAACTTCTTTTGAAATTCCTGGTCAGCAAACTTGTATTCAAACGGATAAGCCGATGCATACTTTTCAAATACTTTTTTTACGGCATCCAAGGTAGCTTGCATGTCTTTCGTTTTCTTTAATCGCACCGTTACTACATCAATCCATTCTGGCTCCAGCACTACGAACATCGGTTTTACCGGGTCATAAGGCGAACCCATCAGCACATCATCGGTTACGCCAATCAGTTTTCGCTTCTTTCCCCACAAATCAAGTTCGGTGCCGATGGGGTCTTTTAAATTCATCAAGCTCAACCCTGCTTTGTTAATGATAATGGCAGATGTATCCGATTTAAAATCTTCCGAAAAATCACGGCCTTCCAACAGTTTGATGCCCATGGTTTTCAAATAGTCGTATTCGGTGGCAATGGTGGTGAAGATAACGCGCAGGTCTTCAGGCTTGCCCGGCCAACCCAAAAAATTATTTGAGTTGATGTCGGTGATGGAACTGTTTGATTTTGTGACTGACTCTACCACGCCTGTAGCAAGCAATTCAAGTTTTATGGGTCGATAGTTTTTCTTTACCTCATTTGTGTAGTTGATGGAAATCAGGTTCTCCTGGTCATAGCCGAGTGACCTGTTCTTGACCAACTGAATCTGCTGATAGATAACGATGGTGCCGATGATAAGCAGAATAGAAAATCCGAATTGCAACGTAACCAACACTTTGCGTGGAAAGCTTGCACTCTTGCCAACCGTTGGCTTTCCTTTCAACACTTTGGAAGGCTGAAAACTGGAAAGGTAAAAGGCAGGATAGCTTCCCGAGATGATTCCAATAACAAGAATAAGCCCACCAGACAACAACCAAAAACCAGCCGAAGCGTAATCGATGAAGAGTTCTTTTTCTACCAGTTGGTTATAGGCAGGCAGCGCCAATTGCGTCAGCAAAATAGCCAGCACAAAAGCAATAAACGAAATGAGAGTTGATTCTCCGATAAACTGCACAATCAACTCAACCCGGTTGGAACCTACGCTTTTCCGAATGCCCACTTCACGTGCTCTTCGCTCGGAACGGGCTGTGGCCAGGTTCATGAAATTGATGCACGCGATGAGAAGAATAAATACCGCTATCACTGAAAAAAGCCTTACGTAATCGTTAATGTCTCCTGTCTCAACACCATTTTCAAAATTGCCGAAGAGCCGCCAACGAGAGATGGGGTACAGAAAAAATTCTGGCTTGGTTTCTTTCTCTCCATGGTCTTGCAGCATAGTTTTTATAGCTGCTTCCGCGGGCTTTTTATCTTCAGGCTGGTTCAGTTCCACAAATACTTGAAAAGAGTAATTGCCCCAATTGGTGGTGTTCTTTCTTACCCATTCGCTTATCTGCTCTCGGAATTTCCATGTCATCAAAAAATCAAATTGAAAAGAAGAGTTTTTGGGTATGTTTTTCAATACGCCCGTCACCTTCAATTCATTTTCATTATCGATGCGAATGACTTTGTTGATGGGGTCTTCATCGCCAAAGAGTGACTTGGCCAACGCTTGAGAGATGACAATCGAGCGCGGGTCATCTAACACTTGTGCGGCATTGCCGGCCACCAATGGAAACTCAAACATCTCCAGGAATTCTTCGCTCACATAAAAACCTCTTTTCACAAGGCGATTGTCGCCAGTGGTCAGCAAATGGTCTCCACCCCAGTCGGTCACCAGCGAACGCTTGATGCTGTTGTGGGCGGTCTTCATCGCCTCATACGTAGGCAGCGGCACCGAAGTCCACGAATTGATTTTTCCATCAAAGTAGGCGTTAATCCAAACCTGGCAGAGGCGATCTCCCTTCGGGTGGATTTTATCAAAAGAAGTTTCATCAAACACCCAAAGCAGGATAAGAATACTGCAGGTGATGCCCGTGGCCAGCCCCGCAATGTTGATGAACGAATATCCTTTCTGCTTAATCAGATTACGAAAGGCGATTTTGAGGTAATTTTTGAGCATGTTCAATGAAGTTTATCCTGGGAGTACAGGATATACTTCACGAAATGCCAGAGGTTGCAGGGATTTTGAATTATTTTTTTTGTTAGCCTTCAACGATTC
>JAIENH010000353.1 GCA_019751475.1 Cyclobacteriaceae bacterium | reverse complement strand
ATTTTTCCCGCAAGGACGAGGTTGAACGACAGATGGTCAGGATTTAAAATCCATTAAATCCGGGTTCGGGATTGCAAATCCCGAACAGTAAGATCACGGTGGAAAGGAAATAACAAAACCCACCTCCCTTCTCGAGATGGGTTTTGTAATGTGAGTTAGAGTTATCCTAGTCTTCGTGCACCACCATCACCTTTTTGCGTGTAACAGCCCCTGGTCCGGTTTCGATTTGCAAGATGTACATGCCTGGGGATAGATCTTGTGTGTTGATGGTCTTGGATTTACTCCGCTCAGGAAGGGAAGAAGTAACGGCTGTTTTGCCTACTTGATCAATCAATCGTACGCTAGCACCTCTGCTTAATTCGCCCGGCAGAAGTATGGTAAACTCTTTATTGGCCGGGTTAGGAAAAACAACGATTTGCTCTGATGGTATGGGCTCAAGACCCGTAATAACATTGGTAGCAGGGTCGTCTAGATCACTTACTATCTCTGCCTGGTAGATTACACCTGACTTTTCATTCTGCAAAAAGGCAATTACAGCCAGGTTCTTGGTATTGGGAGGATAAAGCTTAATAGGGTCTGGTACCCATTCAAAAGGCCCGAAGGTTTTTGTTACGGCTTGTTTTAGTGCTCCAGTGATTGTTCCTGCTGCTGATGGAATCATTTTTTTAACAACGAAATCAAATTGGTTTTCTCCGGTGGCAATCATTTTTTGTTTTCCAGCGCTTAAGGAATTTAGCGGTATCGACTGCTCGACTACTGCAATATGTAATACTGTATTGGGTGGCAGGTCAACAGTAGGTCTGATATCTACCGACACACTTATTTTACCATTCGCGGTTATACTATTGCCCGTGGCTGGTTTTATTGTAATAAACGCCTGGCCAAGTTGTAGCGTTCGAATGTTATACCGCTGAATACCCCATTTCGAAAAAGGTTCATTTGGAGTAGTTGCACTATTGGGACCATCCGAGCCGTCAAGTCTTGAGGCCGGAGTAGAATTGACTCCATAATATAATGCACGAGAGCTTGGATCAGCAGGATTGTCTTGATTAAATGGATCGGGAGCGGGGAAGTCAACGTGGTAATTCAACTTGACTACTTGTGTGCCAATTCCTCCTGAGTTAAGATTGTTACGCACGTAGTCACTTTCAAATTTTTCAACGGCTCCATTGCTTCCCTTATTGGTAAAGTTCTCATACAAAATAGTCCGCGTCCGATTACCAATCCGAACACTATCAATGGCAAAGCCAAATCCCTTCCTTTGGGAACCAGTGAGTGATGCCGTACCGGAAGCAAACGCAAATCGGAATACAACATTGGTACCTTCTTTACGAGGGTTATCTAATACGAATTTTGGCGTAAGCCAATCTACCTTACCGTCAGTCAATATTGAACCGCCCCACCCAACATTTGGATTATCAGTGTTATTGGCTCCATTTATTGCTGCAGGGTTAGAGGTTAGAAAAGCTTTATTAAACCAATCAACCCCTGACCCAAGGGTTCCAAGATTTTTCCAGATCTTGGTAGGATCCCCAATCACCTTCGAGTCAGTTGAATATTGTAATACAACACCATCACCTGTTGAAGACTTGTTTCCTGAGCCGTCATCAATATCAAGATCAATCCAGGATTTGAACGATATCAGTGGCCTTGTAAGCCCGGTAATATCAAAATATGGTGTGTACAGATATGAAAACTCATTATTGTTATAAGCTCCACTCAGCTTGGTGATCCAAACATTGGTTGATCCAAGTATACTTTTTGCACCCCCGGGACTGCCAAATTCCCAACTTACATTTTGCCCTACGGGCAACCAACCGCCATCCGAATTTGCAAATTTGCTGTCATAGGTAGTGGAAGCATTGGCCGTGGTACTTCCTACAATCACAACGTTGTTACTTTTGTTGGCTGAGCAACTTCCTTGTGTGGGTAATGAAGTAATGGTCATAGTGGTGGCGTAAACATCAGGATTGGAAGGAGAGAATCCGATGGACGAAACCTGAGCAGGATTGTTGACGGTTTGGTTAGATACGGTCGCTCCCGTCCGATTTTTGATTGACCAATCAATCTTAGAGATAAAACTTTGCAACCCACCTAAGTCAACAGAGAAATTAACGGGTGTTGCATCAATAAAGAACTTGTTCCAAGTAAACTGAGGAGCGTTTAATACAAGATATCGCACATTAGTTGTTGGACTTTGGCAATTATTAATAGTCTGTACTGCAAAAAGGGCTACTGTTTGATTCACCGTAGGGTCAAGTCCGGGAGTAAAAGATCGATTATTGCTAACGGGAGAGCCCGTAAGTGCTGAGTTGTTAAACCACGCAAATAAATTACTTGTTACTGGATTAGGAGCTACCGGATCAGTACTGGAAAGGGCATCAGAGATCACGGCTGAAGTGGGGGGGGTTCCATTGACCACGCAGATATCTGCCCCACCTGTAATAGTGGGGGCCGGGGGCTGATGATTCAGTCGAACTTGTAAAGAGCCTGGACCAGACAATGCGGTAGTGTCATTGCAGCCTTTAGCATCCTGGTAGGCATAATAGAGTAAGCGATCTTTTGGATTGAAATCAGTTCCTGACCAAAGAGGAAGTGAGTTTTGAGGAACTAATTGAAACCGATCATTCAATGAAGGATGAGGTCGAACGATATTATTAGGGTCAGGAGCAGGTACTACATCGTTTGGATTTGACGTGGTTATATCGGGCTGAGCAAGGCCGAAACTAAAATCTGTAATAGTGCTCGAGTTGTTAGTCCTCAGATCAATTGCGTTAACGTTTGAGCAGAATGCTGTATTGTTAACACCGGCTACTACAGGAGTAAGAATCGGTACAGG
>JAIENH010000650.1 GCA_019751475.1 Cyclobacteriaceae bacterium | reverse complement strand
AGAACGAAGCAGGTTCAAGTCAGCCATGGCCTGTGTGCCTTGACCCGACCGAGCACGTGCCTCCGCCCTGATAAGGTACATCTCTCCCATTCGGAAGGCCTTCCAGTTGGTGAGGCCGTCACCTGTAGGCCCGATATATTTTGATACGACCAGTTGGCCCACTCGTTTCGGAACGGAGGTAGAGAAATAGCTTGTATAACGAATGTCAGTTGACGGAGTGTACAACGACAGAAGCGCTTGCGAAGGTTTGAAAGACACACGGTCGTTCACTGCGAAATAGACATCACCACCCACATAGCCATCGCCTGGGAAATATTTGATTGCCCAGATTACTTCAGTTGCATCGTCATCATTGGCCCAAATACCAGGGAAGGTAGAACGGGTAGCAATTGGCAGTCCGCTATTGATCACATTGGTAGCACTGCTGATAGCGGTAGCATAGTCTTTTGCATAGTAGGCAACTCTCACCAGTATGGCATCCACCACGATGACATCAATTCGTGTGCGGGCGTTGGCATTAATTTCTACATCTATAGAACCAAGAAGCGATTTGGCTTGTGTAAGGTCATTGTACACCAGATCGTATACTTCTTTCACGGTATTGCGCTGAGGTCGCTCTAAGTTTGATTCGGTTTTAATCGGCACACCCAATTCGGTAGAATTACGGTCATAGCTTTGGCCGAAATAGCGCAGCAAATCAAAGTGGGCCAATGCCCGAATGGCCAATGCCTGTCCCTTTAGTCGATTACGCTGCCCCGTCTTCGTTTCTTTAAATTTCTCAACATTACTGAGCAGAATGTTGCAGTCATTGATGATGCCGTAGGGTGTTGCCCACACGCCCGATATCGTACCTTCATTAGCCACATACAGCCAGTCGACCATTGCACGATAATTGCCAAGTGATTCAATATTTTCTGCGAGGTTATCGGACACAAGATCGGGCAGGGTACCATAAGCTAAGCTGTAGTAGCCTGTACTTTGAAAGCCAGAGTAGATGCCATTCAAATGCAGTTCGATATCCGCCATGGTTTTGAATGCATTGTTAGGCGTAAGCGAATGCGTGGGTTGGATGTCAGTGAAATTAGTGCACGACATAATCATCGCAAGGGCCAGGGTGAAGATGTAGGTAAGCGCTTTCATCACAATCCAATGTTTATGCCTGCGGTAATAGTACGAAGAGCCGGGTATTGCGCACCGGTGAGTGTGCCACTGGCCAGCTCTGGATCCCAACCCTGAAACTTAAACCATGTCCAGAGGTTTTGGCCTTGAGCATAGATGCGAACATTTCTAAGCTTGGCTTTGCCAATAATTTTTGGCGGCACGTTGTATGACAACGAAACATTCCGGAGCCGGAGAAAAGAACCATCTTCAATAAATCGCGTGGTCTGGGTCTGAAAGGGATCGGTTGTCAATCCACCTGTAGTCTGAATGCGAGGAATGTCTGTGATGTCACCTGGCTGTTTCCACGCGCGAAGCACCGACTTAGCAAGGTTATCGACAAAGTAAGTGGGGTTCTCTACGTTTGTGCGATCGTTGTTGTACACTTTGTTGCCTTGCACCCAAGAGAAGAAAATAGAAAGCTCAACACCTTTATAGCTGAAGGAATTACTAAAGCCTCCAAAGCGCGGAGCAAAGCGAGTACCATAGGGCACCAAGTCGTCTGTTGAGAACTGGTTGGTAAGTGAACCATCTTTTTTGCGATACAGCGCATCACCATTGGCGGGATTGACACCTGCGTAGGGAACAACATAATTTGTTCTAGCCGGAAATCCAACTTTAGATATTTGATTACCCGAAACAATTTCATCACCATCAACAAGTTCAACAATCTCGTTTTTATTATATGTAAAATTGGCATTGGCGGTCCACGCAAAATCACGAATCTTTAGAACCGAGGCACTTAAATCAATTTCAATACCTCGGTTGTTCATTTTTCCAACATTTTGCGCTAATGACTGGAAACCACTTGTGCGCGATTGTTGCTTTGGTAGCAATACATTAATTGTCGCATTCTCGTAAAATTCAATACTCCCCGAAATCCTGTTCTTAAATGCCGAAAACTCAAAACCAAGATTAATTGATCTTACTGTCTCCCAGCTTAGTGTCGGGTTTTCTGGCTGAATTTGTCTTACTCCAGCGCTGCCATCATAGTTATATCCCTGCTGATTGAAAAGGGAAAAAGAAGGATAGTCATCTATTTGACCTTGTGAATTTAAAATGATTTGGTTTCCAGATGTCCCTGCATTTGCGTACACCTTAAGGAAATCAATTGTGGATGTAAGGCCTTGAAAAAAATTCTCTTCACTCAATTTCCAGTTAAGTCCGAAGCTATAAAAATTTGCATACCTTCTATCTCGGCCAAAGCGAGAGGAATTGTCTCTTCTAAAGCTGGCCTTTGCAAAATATTTCTTCTTGTATCCATAGTTAAGTTCAGTAAAATAGGATTGCAATGCTGATTCTGAGTTATCACCACCCAACTGAGGAAGATAGGTTGGGCTGACGGTAATACCCGCATCATTCTTTAAATTACCCACCAATCCATATCCGGTAAAACTAAAATCTTTGCTTTGGTTATATACAACCTCGTGATAGACAGAGGCAAATAACTCATGATCCTCTCCAAGGGATTTTCGATAATTCAGGGAAGATGTTCCTACGAAATTTACGCTGTAAGAACTCCTCCTTGTCTGACTACCTGCTTGACCTGGTGTCTGTTGACCAATGTATGTAGTGCGATCATAATAAATATCCGATTCGCGTTGCGTAAAATCTGTTCCCCAAGAGGTTTTGATACTAAGGTCCTTTACCCATGGCATAAAATACTCTGCAGTGAT
>JAIENH010000709.1 GCA_019751475.1 Cyclobacteriaceae bacterium | reverse complement strand
ACGCTTGGCTTGGTTGATAAGTGCCGCTGCGGCTTCAATTTGTGATATTTGTAAAACTGGTTTCGGTTTGTATGTGCGAACGGCTTTACAAGGTTCGTATTCAAACTCTTCAATCAATTCATTTTGCGCATTCTTGGTGATGTCCACCAGCACAGGCCCTGGTCTTCCGCTGGCCGCAATGTAAAATGCTTTCGCGATGGCAGGCGCGATGTCTTTCGCCTCTGTCACTTGCACATTCCATTTTGTAACCGGAATGGTAGTGTTCACCACATCGGTCTCTTGAAATGCATCAGTGCCTAACAGATGCGCAAACACTTGTCCGGTGATACACACAACAGGAGTTGAATCAATCAACGCATCGGCCAAACCAGTAACTAGATTAGTCGCGCCTGGGCCAGAGGTAGCAAACACAACACCCGTCTTTCCAGAGACACGTGCATAACCTTGTGCTGCATGAATCGCGCCCTGCTCGTGACGCACCAACAAGTGAGTGAGTTTGTCCGCATAATGATAGAGAGCATCGTACACAGGCATAATCGCGCCACCAGGGTAACCGAAAATGTGTTGTACTTTTTCTTCCACGAGGCAACGCAGCAACACCTCCGACCCCGTGATTTTCACGGCAGCCTTCACCGCCACCTCTTCTCGTTTTTCAATCTCGGTTGCTACCATTGTCTTTTTGTTTTAAATTCCTTTGCGCTTCTCAGCGTTCTCTGCGGTTTATTTTTTTACCGCAAAGGCCGCAGAGGCTCGCAGAGTCAATCTTCATCTGTAACACATCCGTCAGCCGCGGTTTTCACCAACTTCGCGTACTTATACAACACACCATTCGTCACACGCAGCTTCGGTGCTTTGTATTGCGACCGCCTAATCGCCAACGTTTTTTCATCGACTAGCAAATTGATTTGATGTTTCTTCACGTCAATCTCAATCCAGTCGCTATCCTCCACCAATCCAATCAATCCACCTTCAAATGCCTCGGGCGTAATGTGACCAATCACAAATCCGTGCGAGCCACCGCTGAAGCGTCCATCGGTAATCAACGCCACCGATTTTCCCAAGCCCGAACCCATAATCAAACTTGTAGGCTTCAACATCTCGGGCATGCCCGGTGCGCCCTTCGGCCCGACATAGCGAATGACCACTACATCACCCTCTTTTATTTTTCCGGATTTGATTCCATCCACCAATTCAAACTCGCCATTGAACACACGTGCCGTGCCTTTGAAACGCTCGCCTTCCTTGCCGGTGATTTTTGCTACCGAACCTTTCTCCGCCAAATTCCCGTAAAGGATTTGCAAATGCCCTGTTTTTTTGATAGGCTTCTCAACAGGCACGATGATGTCTTGCGTTTCAAAGTTGAGGTCTTTGGCGTTCGCCACGTTTTCAGCAATCGTTTTGCCCGTTACCGTGATGCAATCGCCATGAAGAAATCCTTTCTGCACCAAGTACTTCATCACCGAGGGCACGCCACCAATTTTGTGCAGGGCCTCCATCAAATATTTTCCACTTGGTTTCAAGTCAGCAATCAATGGAGTTTTGTCGCTGATGCGCTGAAAATCTTCTTGCGTGATTTTGAGTCCCACACTTTTCGCCATCGCAATCAAATGCAACACGGCATTGGTAGAGCCGCCCAATATCATCACGATGGTAATCGCATTCTCAAACGCCTTCATCGTCATGATGTCGCGCGGCTTCAAATCTTTTTCCAACAACAAGCGAATCGCTTTTCCTGCTTCGGCACACTCAGCCGATTTCTCTTTGCTCAACGCAGGGTTTGACGATGAGTATGGCAACGACATGCCGAGTGCCTCTATCGCAGATGCCATCGTATTGGCCGTGTACATGCCACCGCACGCACCCGCACCAGGACAAGAATTTTGAATGATACCTTTAAAATCTTCTTCTGAAAGTTTGCCTTGGATTTTTTCGCCCAATGCTTCAAACGAAGAAATGATATTCAACTCTTTGCCTTTATAATGGCCACCGGCAATCGTGCCGCCATAAACCATTATCGCGGGGCGATTCAGTCTTCCCATCGCGATGAGCGAGCCCGGCATATTTTTATCGCAGCCCACCACGGCAATTAAGCCATCGTAATATTGTGCGCCACATACGGTCTCAATCGAATCAGCAATCACCTCACGACTCACCAATGAATAGCGCATGCCTTCTGTGCCGTTGGCAATGCCATCGCTTACGCCAATGGTGTGAAAAATCAATCCGACTAATTCCTGGTCCCACACAGCAGTCTTTACTTCTTGCGCCAGCGCATTCAAGTGCATGTTGCACGTGTTGCCATCGAAGCCCGTGCTCACAATTCCCACCTGCGCCTTTTTCAAATCATGCTCCGTCAATCCAATGCCATACAACATCGCCTGCGAGGCAGGAAGTGTGGGGTCTTGGGTAATGGTGCGGCTGTATTTGTTCAAACTCATCTTATTTTTTAGCTCTGGATTTTGATGTTCGAAGTTGGAGGTTAGAGGTTGGAAGTCAGCATCTAACTTCTAACCTCTATCTTCCAACCTCCATCACACAATGACATACGAATAACTCTTATCCAACACAATGTTCCGGTACGTTTCGCGAATCAAATTGCTCATCGAATCTTTCCTCGGTTTGCCTAACGCTTGTCGCTCGATGGATTCTATCGCCACAATTTCATTCATGGTGCTGCAGAAGAAGGCGCTGTCCGCTTCAAACAATTCTTCGGGACGGAAAAACTTTTCTTCCAGCGGAAGCTCCAACTCACGGCAGATGTCAATCACCGTCTTGCGCGTGATGCCGGGCAAAATACTTTCGGTGGGTGGCGTGTACATCACTCCGT
>JAIENH010000727.1 GCA_019751475.1 Cyclobacteriaceae bacterium | reverse complement strand
AACAACGGCTGGTGGTCTGTTAGCCGCAAGTCCCGTTTAAACCACACAATATTGACAGGCGCCTTCATTTCTTTTTTGCATCCAATGCTTTTAAGAACGCCTCCGCTTGCTGTAAGTGTGATTGTTGTTTTTCCTTCGGCATCTTATCAAATGTCTTCACCAACATGCCCAATCGCGGATTCTTCAAAAAGAAATCGCGATGCACGTGCATGAACCGCCAAAACAGTCCGTCCCACGTGGCTTGCCAGTTGCCTTTTTCGTAGTCGCTCATCTTCATAAGGTAATTGCTTCCGCTGATGTAGGGCTTGGTGGCCATCAAGCCGCCATCGGCAAACTGACTCATGCCATACACGTTGGGTACCATCACCCAATCGTAGGCATCGATGAAGAGCTCCATAAACCAACCGTATACTTCATCGGGATCAAACTCGCAGAGAAGCATAAAATTGCCCAGCACCATCAATCGCTCAATGTGGTGGCAATAGCCGGTGGCCAAAACTTTCTTAATCGTGCTGTCGATGGGAGGGATGCCGGTAGTGCCCGTCCAAAACGATTTCGGAATTTTCCGTTTGAATTTCCAGTAGTTGGCGGTGCGCTCTTGCGTGCCTTTTGTTTGATACACTCCACGAATGAATTCTCGCCAACCCAAAATTTGCCGAGTGAAACCTTCCAGTGAATTTAACGGAACTTCATTTTCATTCGCGTAAGCGATGGCTTGGTCGATTACATCTTTTGGCGTAAGCAAGCCCACGTTCATCATTGGTGTCAACACGCTGTGATGCAGAATGTTTTCTTTTGTTACCAATGCGTCTTCGTATTCACCAAATTCAGCAAAACGGTTTTGAAAGAATTGCTTGAGCCACGCACGGCTTTCTGTGAAAGTTGTTGGATAGATAAACGCCTCGCTGATTTCCCCGTAATTGCTCGGATAGTTTTTGTTTACGTATTCTACCGACTCCACCCAATGCGCATTTGGTTTTGGAAACGTTACTTCGGGTGCTTTCTTTCCTTTGGGATATTTCAACCGGTTTTCGGTGTCGAACGTCCACTTGCCACCGGTTGGTTGTAATTCCTCATCGACCAGAATTTTAAAATGCCTACGTTGCTGTGTGTAAAAGTCGGTTTGGTAGAAACGTTTTTTACTTGCGAAGTAATTATTGATTTGGTCGCCAGTCAAAATGAATAGCGGTGAATCATGCTTTACTATATTCATCTTTAAAGCCGAGATTTGCTTAGCTATTCTTCTTTCAAGCAAATAATCCGTGACATCGCAATAATGTATTTCATCAATGCCTTTCTTCTTAAGGAATGGCAACAGGTGGCGCACATCGGCAAGTTTGTCTTTCGCTTCGATGTAGGTTACCTCATAGCCTTTGCTTTGCAGAAACTGCTGGTAGGCCTTCATGCTGGCGCGATGAAAGACCAGTTTTTGTTTGTGAAAATTGTATTGGCTGAAGAAAAGATACTCCTCCACCAAATAGATCAATCTGCCTTCTACTACAGCAGATGGCCTTTCAAAAAGCTGATGGGGAAAGACGAGGATAGCGGCTTGTTTCAAAATGAGATAAACCTTTCTTGATAAAACACTCAATTCAAGATTAGGTTACGGAAGCACGCATTTTATTTGAAAGCTTAAAACCTCTACAATGCGCTTCCTGTGTTGAAATGCAGGTAATAACTACCATTTTGTTGTTAAGCTGTCCAAATTAAAAATCGTCTAGCGAAACAGACTTGACATCGCAATTTGTAGAAACCGATTTAACGATTTGTGTTTTGTTCTTAACTCCATCCAGAAATACCCATAGGCATTCTTCTGCAGCATGATTCCTTAAACTAATGTCAAAAACTGAATACAAATTTCAGCTTACTCCTTTGATTATATTTCATTTGGCTATTTGTTTACTAGAAAACTCGCCTGAGCCTTTTTAAAGTATTGAGAAGCATGCACGATATATTGACCTACGGAGAATTGCGAGATATCGGTCTTCACCACCTCACCTCCCTCACCCGTGAATTCTTGCAAGGTTTTTCCCAGCATATCAACTATTTTTAGATTCACCTTACCTTTCTTAAATCCTCCCAAGGCTATATTTAGCTCTCCACCACCCACGGGATTAGGGAACACTTTAAAATCATTTTTGGGAGAGTGAATATCACCCGTTATTACAAATGCTTGACTATTGGATAGCTGACTGGAGCAACCTTCGATCGTAGACACCACCGTGTAAGAACCAGTGCTAACAGGCTTGTAGGTAGTACTTGTTGCACCGCTTATTGCCGTACCATTCAAGAACCATTGATTTCCCGTAGCGGCATTGCTAGTGAGAGTAGCTGCGTTTGTATTTTCACCGGTAAGAGTAATGGTTGGCTTCGGTGGGTTAATGCAAAAACTGCGATCGACAGTAGATGCCGATTGATAATTGCCATTACCATCCTGCTTCGCCCTTATTGTTGCCGATCCCGCTTTGACTAGCGTTGCGGTACTTCCGGCAACAGTGACTTTGTCATTAAGGGATTCGAATGATACAATAAGTCCAGAAGTTGAAGTAGCTGATAATACAAAGGGTGCATCGCCAAGTGTTTTGGCAGCCAAGGCCGCAAAACTGATTGTTTGATTACTTTTTTGCACAGTAATAAACACATTATCAAAGGCCATTCCTTCAAAGTTGTCTGTAACATCAGAAGCAAAGACTACCCTTAACAGCAGACTTGATTTGCCCACAAGACCTGAAATAGGGTGCGAAGCTTTAACATACCCCGCTCCCGTGCTGTTTCCAGACCAGGCATCACCGTTTCCACCAGAAAAGTTAAGCACGGCA
>JAIENH010000627.1 GCA_019751475.1 Cyclobacteriaceae bacterium | reverse complement strand
TGATCTTGCTATCCATTGCTGCCATCTTGTTGGCACAAAGTGCGTGGATGGTGGTGTTGTTGACGATTGTCTTCACGGTAGTTTATACAGTACTGTCGGTGAGCACCCTGCCATTGGCTATCCAGATGGCCCGGTATGACGAAAAAGTTTTTTCGGTGGGCATCTTCTTTAGCGGAGTGGCCCTGCCTGATGCAATTATCCAGTCGGCTTTGTTGTTGATGTGAGGGGATAAAGGAGCTAAACTATATCAATTCATACTGCACCCCGCTTCCCCAACTCAATCACCTCCAGACTTTGGATTTTTCCTACCTTTAATTCCATACGTATGGCGGTCTTTATTGTATGAAACCCATGATTGCCAGCCGCACCGGGGTTGATATAGAGCATGTTGAGTTTGTCATCTTTTTTTACTCGTAGAATGTGCGAGTGGCCGCAGATAAAAACGTCCGGTATTCTTTCTTTGAGCATTTTTTTAATACGCGGATTATAGTTTGGTGGTGCGCCACCAATGTGCGTCATCCAAATCTTCACACCTTTGCATTCAAACCACAAGTCTTCAGGGAAGCGTTGTCGTAATGCATTATCATCAACATTGCCATAAACAGCCCGAAATGGTTTGATCTTTTCAAGTGCATCAGCTACTGCGACATCGCCTATGTCACCGGCATGCCATAGTTCATCACACGTTTTGAAATGGTCTGCAAGGGTAGGGTCAAGATAGCCATGGGTGTCGGAGAGGAGACCGATTTTCATTGCGCACTACTTTTCTGCGGCCAGCAGATTTTCGATAGCGTCTACGGTCGCCTTGAATGTTTCATGCGCATTGTTGCACAGCACGATCACTGTCTTGTTGATGTCAATGTATCGAACAATGATGGTCTTATAACCAGGGTTATCTCCGTTGTGCCACACTACGTTACCTAGGGTGGGATGTGTTCTAATCGTCCAGCCAAAGCCATAGTCTGTCAAGGTGCCGTTGTTGAGTTGTGCAGGTGTAAAGGCTTTGTCCAGCGTTTCTTTTTTAACAAGTGTGGTTGTATAGAGAGCCCGATCCCATGCCAGCAGATCGGAAGTAGTAGAACTGATTCTGCCAGGTCCTTTGCGATTGCCCAACCAAATAGTATAGTTAGAGGACGGAAAAGAATCGGCCCGCACATAGCGTTTCTTTTCAGGTACATACTGATGACCCAACGCAAAATTTTCAATAGCAGCTTTTTCTTGTAAGCTTCGGATGTCAGTGGAACTCATCCTGAGAGGAATAAATATCTGCTCGCGACATAATTGAATGAAATCTTTTCCGCTGGCCACTTCTGCTACACTGCCCAAGAGCATGTAACCCGTGTTGCTGTATTCATAGCGCTCACCGGGTGAAAAATTTCTTTCAGGATGAAACTTCTTAAGGTAGCGAATGATGTCAGGATTGCCTGCAATGCTGTCTTTGTTCCAGTGATCGTCCATCAGTTGTTGATAGTCGGGCAAACTTGATGTGTGCGTCAGTAAATGCCGTAGGGTAATGCCAGGATAGGGAAGGCCCGGAACATATTTTTCCAGTGGATCATCGTACTGGAGTGCACCTGCTTCCTGCAGCATCATGACGATCATAGCTGTGAATTGTTTCGACACAGAGGCAAGTTCGAAGATGCTGGCCGTGTCTAAGGGTACTTTGGTTTCAAAATTGCTATAGCCAAATGCCTTGTGATAATGAGTCCTTCCTTTTTCTGCAACCAAGACTACTCCGCTGAAATCTGGCACTGTTGCCATCAGTGAGTCGAGCTTTGAAACAAGTCGCTCTCGGTGGTCTACCGGTGATTGGCACGCCTGAAAGAAAAGCGATATCAATATTGCAACGGAAAGAATGGTTCTCATGCTTGGATATTTTTTATACTGCGAAGAAGCAGTATAGTTTTAAAATCTTAAATCTTCATAGCAGGATAAAGTTAGTCTTTCTTGATTATTTTCCGAAAGAAAAACCTATGCTTTCCAGGAAGAATGTATTCGATGTGCGCATCGTCTGCTCATCAGGAAAGATGGCAACGTTGTTTCGTGATTGATAAGTACGGGCCTCTAAGCGAAACAAAATATTTTGTATTGGTGAGTAATCGAGTGTCCAGGTATAGCTGTCAACTTGAAATCCGCCAGGAGTTGTGTTTATGAAATCTCCATTCCTACGGATAAAATTATTGGGTAAACTAGGGAACATTACTTTTTCAGTGGGATCCCAGAAACTATCCCAGCGAACAGACGTTGAAATCTTGTCAGATACTTTATATCGAACGGAGTTCGCATTTCCAATCCAGTGATCCCATCCCGTTTTGTCGGGACGCTCTTGCCAACCTAAATCAAGTACTGTTTGAAATGACCAGCGACCGGCAAAAAATTGAATGAATAAGTTGTCGAATTGCCTAAACGTAAGAGGGGCGTCCGGCCCTAAATCAATGGGTGGCCTTTGTTGTACCACCCCATTAAATGAAGACCAGTTTACTTTAAGTTTGCCAGGCACATGATATTCTAGCATTGTGCCCAAAGTTCGCCTGGAATTGGCTGAAGGTTGTATTTCTTGCCATCCATTTGTTAATAACAACTTTGCTTGCCAAAAGCCCTTGTGGTAATTCAATCGCAAACCTGATTCATAATCTGGAGAGAAGTCGCCCGTGATTGAACGAGTGGCGTGAAAATTATTTTTGGTGATGAATGACTCTGTTCCGTAGACGGATGGAAAAATACCGGCATCAACCCACCACTGCTCCTTAAATTTGTAGCCCACCGACATCTCTCTAACAAATTTCAGCATCGGAGGTTGTTCTTC
>JAIENH010000295.1 GCA_019751475.1 Cyclobacteriaceae bacterium | reverse complement strand
CCATGCCATCGCCCGCACCTGAAAAAAAAACAGACGCTTGCGCGGAAGGTTGTATAGTGTAAACACAATCGCGATGGCCCGTGAGGGTATGAAGCTTTTGAATTTGAATCCCAGACATGGCCAATTACACTGTATCTTTGAGCGGTCGTACAAAATTGAAACACAATAGCAGATTAACCTAATGCCACTGCTCAAAATACATTCACTCGGAAATCAGCAAGCCTGGGGTTTGTGGCATATTAGCGAAAGCGAAGCCGAACTTTCGTTCGCAGCGCAGGAGACATGCCCTGATGAATTGATGAGTAACTCCAAGCGACTGGAGTGGCTCGCGGGCCGGGCACTGATTAAATTACTTAGCGAGCATTGTGGGCTGGCTTACGAGGGCTTGCGCAAAGACGAATTTGGAAAACCATTTCTGAAAGTACATCCTCATTTCATTTCACTTTCTCACTCCTACCCGTACGTAGCAGCTCAGATTGACGTGGCCGGTGCGGTGGGCATTGACCTGGAGCAGCCAAAAGCAAAGCTCTTGAAAATTGCTCCACGCGTGTTGTCGCCAGGTGAACAGGCAGATGCCGCTGATGACATCACCAAGCACTGTGTGTACTGGTGCGCCAAAGAAGCATTGTATAAAATTGATGGCGAACGCGGCCTGCATTTTTCTACCCAGCTAAACCTCACACCCTTTGAATTGAAGCTTTCAGGTGAATTGAAAGGCACGATCGATACCAAAAAACTAAAACAAGTTGTAGATTTGGTCTATATCGTACGGCCCGACTTTGTTGTGGTGTATACTAAACCCCGCATGCCATGAGCAGACTTCTTTTGTTTCTCTTGCTGATTTGCAGTGAAACTGCCTTTGCACAATCTTCCATTCAAAATTTCTCGCTGCCGGGTACGAATGGCAAGAATACATCGCTTGACCAATTTGCCTCTATGACAGGTGTAGTCGTGGTGTTCACCAGCAACGAATGCCCGTTTGACAATTATTATAAAGACCGAATCAAAGAAATGATTTCCGCTTACGCGGGAAAAGTGCAATTCCTCCTCATAAACTCCAACGTAGATGATCAGGAGACTGCTGAGAAAATGGCGTTGCATTATTCTGATCTCAATGTGCCCTACTTGGCCGACAAAGATCAAATGGTGATGGAAAATTTTGGCGCCCGAAAAACTCCCGAAGCCTTCGTGCTACAAAGCAGCGGAGGAAAATTTTCTGTGACCTATAGCGGAGCGATTGATGACAATCCGCAGGTAGCGGGTGCTGTGAAAGAGGCTTATCTTAAAGCAGCTATCGACAAGTTGATGGCCGGTGATAAATCAGTCGTGCCGACTGTGCGTGCCGTTGGCTGCACGATCAAGAAGAAGTAAATGTGGTGGTATCTTTGGCTTAAGTTTATCCTGGCTTTCTCCGCTCTCTTTGCAAGATTTTGGGTGAATCTGTTTTTCGATATTGTAGAATTCTTTGAGGGGAAAGGTAAGAAGGAGATGGAAGAATAATTCCACCTCCCTCATATTCATCTTGCATTACTGCACCGCCCTCTTCACCACTTCAACAACTCTGCCTTTGGTGCGAGCGTAAATGCTTCTATCATACATCGCCTCGCAACTGGTGGCTGGCAGATAATAGCTGCCTGCATAACTGGCCGTGAGCATTACTTTGAATGTCTTGCGCTGGCCGACATTCATATCGAAGTACGTGTACACCCGGTCGTCACGGATGTCCTGGTAGGTGGCCTTGTCGCTGGCGAGCCGGTCTTCTGCGCCATCTAACCGCAGGTTGCTGATCTCCCAGCCCGAAGGAAATACCTGGTTGAGGGCAAGATTTTTATACGCACCCCGTGTGCCGGGATTTGATATTGTGACCGAAGCAATGAACTCCTGGCCTTGCTCCAACCGTCCGGGATCAATAGCATTTCCATCCGCATCGGTGTAGGACACCGCGATCGCCAAGTTGCTGCTGGCATCTTCTTCTGCCCCACGAGCAGGGATGCCTTCCGTGATAACGCGCACAAACAACGTACCCTGGCTTTGATTGTCGATGGCGAGTGCACCTGGTTTTACACCATCGAACTGCAGCGGCACCTGCGCGATGGGCAGATCGGTACTGGCCGATACATTCTTGCCATTAAAGATATAATTGAATTTCAACGGACCCTTCTTTTCGCCACCGGCAAACTGACCCACCGCTTTCAAACACCACGCTACCGATTGTGTGCTCAGCCATGAGTTGGCATTGCTGAGGGTAGCTGAAATATCTTTCAGCAATTCAAATCCCTTGGTGCGTTCGTTCAGCAAGAGCAAGGTTTCCAAAATAATGGCCTTGTCACGAATATCGGAGCCGTATGAATAGGCCTGCTCCTGGTATGGTTTCACCGTGACGGGGAGATTGGCCATCAGCGTCTTGGTGGCTTCGGGTTGTCCGGCTTTCGCGTAAGCGGCAGCCAACATCCACGCAGCGGTGACGGGCAAGTTGCTCATTTCGCGCAAGCGGTTCATAGACGCCAGGTCAGCATCACCCGCAAGGGCCAGCGTGTACAACCGGTACGCCTGTATCAACTCACTGCTTTGAAATTCTTTGTTCTTTCTCCATTCGATGGACTTCGAGCGCTGATATTTTTTCCAGCGCTTGAGTACGTCATTGGGTACGAAGTATCCTTTCGCTTCAGCCTCCAGCAAAAAATGTCCGGCATAGGTAGAGCCCCAGCTCTCGGAATCCTGGTTGCCGGGCCAATATGCAAAGCCACCATCGCGTGTGACGAACAACTTCAATCGCTCGATACCAGCACGTACATTGTTTTG
>JAIENH010000271.1 GCA_019751475.1 Cyclobacteriaceae bacterium | reverse complement strand
AATTCACAAACAAGGAGGCCAGGGTGAAGCTGAAAAAATTATACCCGTCAATTCATGATTAACTCAACACTAGTTGCCAGATCATTTCTCAAGTCAATAGCGCTAGCTGGAATTGTTCCTTTCAAATAGTTGTTTGCGACAAGCGGTTTTCCAAAGTCGATGCTGACGCAACTGCGGAAGGCTTGGTGGTGAGAGAAATTTAATCCTACCGGCACAACGGAAATTGTGAGTGACGGATCTTTATTGATTGCTTCGAAAGCAACGCGTGTAAATCCTTTGCTGAGTGGTCGTACTCTGCGTTGCGCACCGTGGTTTCCTTCCGGGAAAATGACGATGGCTCCTTGCTTTTGAAAAATTTGGAAGCACGTTTCAAATGTCTTTTGGTTTTCATCCAGCGAATCCCACCCATCGCGCACCCGGTAAATCGGAACCATGTTCATGGTACCGAGTAGCCATCGCACAAATGGCTTTTTGAAAATGTCTGCGCGCGTGAGAAAGTACGTGACATGAGAGTTAAAGCAGACAATAAGTAACGCATCGAGAAAAGCGTTTTGATGATTAGCTGCAAACAAGACAGGCCCCGTTGGTATATCCTCGCGACCACGAACAATAATTTTTCTAAAATAAAAATGGAGCCCGATCCAGACGTAAGTGCGAAGAAAGTAATACCAGAGACGCTGCACAGATCAGGCGCTTTGCGTGACGGTGCCGGTCCGCGACCAATACGTAGCGATCAATAGACCGGAGATAATATGCCAGATACCCCACCAGGCCGCCACGAAGGCCATGCCCCCAAGCCCATCAAAAAAACTGAAGATCAGAAACAAACCGAGTCCTGAATTTTGGATGCCGGTTTCAATGGCGATGGTTCGTTGGTCGGCCACAGACAGGCCACTCAGGCGCGAAGCAAAGTAGCCTGTGAGGAGCGCGGCTCCATTGTGCACGAGCACAATGATGAGCACCACGTGAATGTATTCGAGGAAGTAGTTGAAATTATTGGCCAGTGCCAACAATACGAACGCAATAAAAATCAGGATGGAAAGAGGCTTTACTCCCTTAGCCATTTTGGCCGCGCCAACTGGTAAATAATGTGCGAAGAGCATGCCTGCTGCGAGCGGCAAACCGGCCAACAGCAAAATCGCTTTGAACAAATCCAGCGCATCGAGGTGCACGGCTTTCATCAGCTCGCGGGTGGGTTCATACATACTGGCCCACCATCCAAAATTGAAAGGTGTCATCACGATGGCGAGCACCGTGCCGATGGCGGTTAAACTCACAGAAAGCGCAGTGTTACCTTTTGATAAGTGCGTAAGGAAATTTGAAATGTTGCCTCCCGGGCAAGCAGCTACCAGCATCATGCCGAGAGCGATGCTCGGCTGTGGCCGAATGAGCAGCACCAGCAAAAAGGTGACGAAGGGTAATAGTATGAACTGAGAGGCAAGGCCTACAATCGAAGCGCGCGGTGATTCTACCAATCGTTTGAAGTCGGCTACTTTTAAATCAAGCGCTACGCCAAACATGATGAGTGCCAGGCATACATTCAGCGCCCATAAGTTATCCTGGTTGAAATTGATGCGAACCTGGTCGATAGAGGAGTTCATTTTCCCAAGTTTTGGATAAACTCTATGGTTTCGTCTTCTGAAAGACGGCCATGCTTTTTTCCGTCCTCCATGGCTAAAATCAGGGCGTTATCCGCGTCTTTTTCGTAAAGCTGCACCATTTTCTTTTTGAGTCTCAATTTGTTAATTCCTTCAACGCTGTCTTAATATTTTTATACGATTTACCAGGTAACGTTTATAGTGAAGTTATCAATCCTTATAATCAGGATATTCAGGTTAGATTAAAATAAGCTCAAGAAATCTTTGAAGATGTTACCTTATCAATTATCCTCGATATACATAGAAATTAGTTTGGAATTCTCGGAGTTTAGTCTAACAAACTTAAACCATTATATAACTATGAAAAATTTTTTGTGTTCAATTGCATTAATTCTTGTTAGCTTTTCCTGCAAGGAGCAGCCAATGAGTAGGCAAGATAAAGATCTTGCTTTTTATGTTGATAACTCGCCAGTTATCGCGGACGCAATGGAGAAATTTAAGCAGATTAATTCAATTAAGGAATTAAGCATATACATGCGTGACACCTATGCATTTAATGATTTTGAACAAATTACTGCCGTATTTTAAAAAAACAACCAGCGACCCTCAAGAACCTGCAATACTAAGTGTGAGGGATGCTCTAAAAAAAGCCGGAATTTCAAAAGGAATCAGCGTCATATTAGGTTATAAAGAAGGTTGGGCGCATTTTCGAAAATATAAACTCAGTGGCTGTTGACCCACTTAACGAACTTAAGAACCTAAAGAGGGCGATTGAAATAGACCCTAGTATAAATAAAGACGAAAGAAGGAATCTCACATTAGCAACAAGTTTATTGATAAATAGCTATGATGGATTTATTAAAATAGCACAGGAAATAACGGTCAAACAGTCTAACGGTAACTCAAGTAGGTCGGCCTGTTGGTTGTGTGATTTTGTAAGAGTGGTCGTTTCCATGGTAGTTACTTCATTTGCTTATGCCATTGTTGGAGCAGTAGTAGTAGGATTGGTAGCCGTAGGAGTGGGTGCCGCCCCAGCGGCAGTTCTACTTGCTATGATCGGTGGGGGAATCGTTGGTGGATATTTAGGCGTAGCATGGGCAGCTTACAGTTATTCTGCGTGGGATTTATGTTATGGCTCTATAAATTGTGGAGCAGACGATTCCGATGGATTCGGCAATGTAGGTTGTACAACAGGTG
>JAIENH010000626.1 GCA_019751475.1 Cyclobacteriaceae bacterium | reverse complement strand
TTCTCAGGGCATTGCCGATCGTAACTCCATATCCTCTCTCCAGCGGTTTGAAGGTAAAGAAGCCGTGGAAGTCGTCCGACTTCTCCATCACTACCTTCTCCGGCATTTGAAATGCTAATATTGACATAATGCTTGTAATTTTCGTTTAAGAATTACTTCGAGTACAATTCAACGATCAACTGCTCGTTGATATTTTCAGGGATATCGACACGAAGGGGCAGATTGACAACCTTGCCGGTCATCTCTGAATTGTCCCACTCCAGCCAATTGTATTTTTTAGATGAGCCAATGGAAAGGCTATTGGAAATAGTCTCCAGTGATTTTGATTTTTCACGCACACCTACGTTGTCGCCCGGGCGAAGTGAATACGAAGGAATGTTTACCACATCTCCGTTCACCAAAATGTGTTTGTGAATCACCAATTGGCGCGCAGCCCTGCGGGTAGGCGCGATGCCGAGACGATACACGGTGTTATCAAGACGGGCCTCCAGCAATTGCAACAACACTTCGCCTGTCACGCCTTTTTTACGGGTAGCCTTATCGAACGTATGAGCAAACTGGCGCTCAAGTACACCATAGATGTACTTGGCTTTCTGCTTCTCCGCCAACTGAATAGCGTATTCCGATTGCTTGCGCTTCTTGGTCTTGCCATGCTGGCCGGGAGGGTAGTTCTTTTTTTGGAACGCCTTGCTCTCGCCCATGATAGGCTCGTTAAACTTTCTCGAAATCTTTGCTTTTGGACCTGTGTATCTTGCCATGTTCTTACTTGTGATTTGAGATTTAGGATTTGAGATTTTTTATACTCAAACTCTTTATCCTATAATTAGTCTTGCTTCTAAAATCCTTTTCTAAACTCTACGCTTCTTTGGAGGGCGGCAACCATTGTGTGGCAGCGGAGTCATGTCCTTAATGGTCATGATCTCAATGCCTGAATTCTGAATGGTGCGGATCGCTGACTCGCGTCCGGCTCCCGGGCCTTTCACGAAGACCTCCACTTTGCGGAGACCTAATTCAAAAGCCTTGGTCGAACACTCTTGTGCGGCTGTCTGAGCAGCATAGGGTGTGTTTTTCTTAGAGCCTTTGAAGCCCATCTTACCGGCAGAAGCCCACGCCACTACCTGACCGGTAGAGTTGGTCATAGAGATCACGATGTTGTTAAACGTGGCTTTGATGTGGGCCTGACCCACCGCTTCCACGGTCACCGTGCGCTTCTTGCTTTTGTCTTTCTTCTTTTCAACCGGTTCGTTTGCCATAGAAAAAATCTTATGCGTTCAGTTTAATTAATTATCCTTTCGTTGCCTTCTTCTTGTTCGCTACCGTCTTGCGCTTGCCTTTGCGTGTACGCGAATTGTTCTTCGTCTTTTGACCACGCACCGGCAGGCCTTTGCGATGACGCAGACCACGGTACGAGCCGATGTCCATCAATCGCTTGATGCTGAGCTGCACTTCAGAGCGAAGCGATCCTTCAATGCGGAATTTCTCGGCTATGATGGAGCGGATAAGGTTCGACTCTTCATCGTTCCATTCCTTCACTTTCTTGTCCCAGTTTACACCCGCTGTAGTAAGGATGTGCTGCGCCCTTCTGCGGCCAATGCCGTAGATGTAGGTAAGCCCTATCTCGCCTCGCTTGTTATCTGGAATATCAACACCTGCAATACGTGCCATGTATATTTCGTATTAATTCGTTTCTAAAATCAGTTTATCCCTGACGCTGCTTGTAGCGCGGGTTTTTCTTGTTGATTACATACAACTTTCCTTTGCGTCTGATGATCTTGCATTCAGCGCTTCGTTTCTTAATAGATGCTCGTACCTTCATATTACTTATATCTAAACGTTATCCTGCCTTTCGTCAAATCATATGGAGACATTTCCAGTCTCACTTTGTCGCCTGGCAGTATCCGGATGTAGTGCATCCGCATCTTGCCTGAAATGTGGGCCAATACTTCGTGCCCGTTTTCCAATTGCACCCGAAACATTGCGTTTGACAATGCTTCTTGTATGGTGCCATCCTGCTCTATTGACTTTTGTTTCGCCACTTATATGAATAATTCTTTTCTATTATTTCGTGTGTTGTCAAAATCTCCGTCTTGTCTTTATAGATCGCCACCATGTGCTCAAAGTGCGCTGATGGCTTTCTGTCTTTCGTGCGAATCGTCCATCCGTCACGCTCCTGCACCACCTTCTGGCTGCCCAGGTTAATCATCGGCTCAATGGCGAAGACCATACCTGCCACGATCTTTGGGCCCTTGCCCCGCTTACCGTAGTTAGGCACCTCCGGATCTTCGTGAAGGCTCTTCCCTACTCCGTGCCCTACCAACTCCCGCACCACACCGTATCCAAACTTCTCCACATAGGACTGGATGGCATAACTCACATCACCAATCCGGTTGCCGGCTTTCGCCTGCGCAATGCCGAGATAAAGCGACTCGTACGTCCGGTTCAGCAGGTTCAACACTTCTGTTGTCACCCCTTCCAGCGGGTAGGTGTAAGCTGAGTCACTATGGTAGCCATTCAGTTGCACACCGCAGTCGATGGAGACGATATCGCCTTCCCTCAACTCATACTCGCCCGGAAAACCGTGCACCACCACGTCATTGACGGAGATGCACAACGAGGCTGGGAAGCTGTTGTAGTCTAGAAAAGACGGTATTCCCTTGTTGTCTCTTATAAACTCTTCCGCCCGCCTATCCAGCGCTTTGGTTTTCACGCCTGGCTTTATCAGCCTGGCTATTTCACCGTGGGTCTGCGCCAGCACTCTGGAGCTTTCCCGCATTAACTGGATCTCTTCGGTCG
>JAIENH010000409.1 GCA_019751475.1 Cyclobacteriaceae bacterium | reverse complement strand
GTTTTCCTAGATATTTTTTATTCACTAAAATTGCATTCCTTTTCAGGATTGAATCTTGAAAAAGGGCCCATAGCTCATCCCGATTCCCGATTGCATCGGGATATATCGGGAGGTTAGAGCACTTGACTCATTTGCCTTCTTTTTTAAAAGAGGCGCCCGATGCCAATATGCTATATCATTTTCAGCCCTTCTTTGGATAAATACTACATTGGCAGCACGCAGCACGAATTTCAGGTAAGACTGAATCAACATATTTCCGCTTTATACTCAAAAAGTTTTACCAAAAGAGCAAAGGATTGGGAACCATATTTGATTATTCCTTGCCAATCGATTTCTCAGGCTAGAAAAATAGAGTTGTATATCAAGCGAATGAAAAACAAAAAATACATTACTTCTTTGAAAAGCTACCCTGAGTTGGTAACAAAACTAATAGCCCGGTTTTCCTAGATATTTTTTATTCACTAAAATTGCATTCCTTTTCAGGATTGAATCTTGAAAAAGGGCCCATAGCTCAGCTGGTTAGAGCACTTGACTCATAATCAAGGGGTCGCTGGATCGTGCCCAGCTGGGCCCACCATTTTTATCACGTTAGTTTTTAGAAGCGGTCGGGTTTGCAGCCGGAAATTTTTTAAACTCCTCTATGGATTTATCTCTCAGGAAGGTTCTCATTCACTGCGGTCTTTTTTTCCTCACCTTTATCACCACCACGTTGGCGGGTGCCGAGTGGGTGCATGGCAAGTCAGTTTTCATGGCGGGCTACTCGTGGGCCGACTTCCTCAGCGGCATGCCGTACTCCGTGCCCTTTCTTCTTATACTCACGGTGCATGAGTTTGGCCACTACTTCACCGCCATTCACTACAAGGTAAAAACTACCTTACCGTATTACATACCTCTGCCTCCACTTCCTCTCATGTTTGGTACGTTGGGTGCTCTCATCCGGCTCAAGAGTCCTGTACATTCCAAACAACAAAATTTTGACATCGGTATTGCCGGTCCGCTCGCGGGATTTGTGGCCGCCATTGGCGTGTTGATCTACGGATTCGTAACCTTACCTCCACCGGAATATATTTTTCAGTTTCATCCAGACTATGAGCAATACGGTTTGGCGTACGCCAATTTTGTTTATACACCTGAACATCTCAAAGAGGGCACCGTAGATGTTGTGGTTGGGAAGAATTTACTTTTCTTGTTTTTTGAAAACTTCGTAGCTGACCCGGCCCGCGTGCCAAACCCACACGAAATCATTCACTATCCCTATTTGTTTGCCGGCTTTTTGTCACTGGTGTTCACCAGCATCAACCTGTTACCCATCGGTCAATTAGACGGTGGGCACGTGGTCTATGGATTGATTGGATACAGAAGACATCGTATCGTTGCTTCTGTTGTCTTTGTTTGCTTCTTGTTCTATGCGGGATTGGGCTATCTTACTTTTTTTGGGTCAGGTCATGATGAGCTTTGGGTGTTTCCGTTATATGTAGGATTTTTATTTTTTTGTTTGAAAGGACTTGGCCGACCCTGGCAAGACACGCTGATGTATGCGATGGCCATCTTCACACTCCAGTTTTTATTAGCCTGGTTGATACCAGGAATTAAGGGTTACCCGGGTTGGTTGCTGTTTGCTTTTTTGATCGGTCGCTTTGTGGGTATCACTCATCCACCAAGCCCCATTGAAGAACCACTGACGGAGGGAAGAAAAATATTGGGATGGATCGCGTTGATTGTATTTATCATTTGCTTTACTCCTGATCCGATCCAGATGATTGTGTTCAGTGCGCCTGCACCATGACTTTTTCCGTGCGGTAGTTGCCTCGCCATGTATAGCGGATAATTGCTAATCCGGAAAAACCTGCTGAGATAATTAAACGTGTATGGTCTCTATCTGCTTGTGCTTCACTGTACACTGGCCTCCCCATTTGGTCGAAGACTTGTACGTTTCCAGCTTCAGCAGGCAGAAAGCAGGTGCCTTGTGTTGGATTTGGAAATACCGGGCTAAGACGATCAGCTTCAACTGATGTGATGAGTTGCACCCTTTGAGGCCTGAAGAAACCAGGCCGCACCATTGCGGTACCTTTCACGTTTACATTTTGCACCCAGTCGCCACCAATATTGAAGAATATCTTTTCACCATTGTCATTGTTTTTGTCAAGGCCTACAGGAATGGAGGCGCTGGAGAGTTGCTTCCAGCCAATGTGGTAATCGCCTTTTATGAGCGGGGCAGGATCAATGACATACCGGGTAAACTTGTTTTGCGTCTGGCGTTTCACCTGGATTGTCTGCTTATATAAAAAGACGGTTGATGGCGCATCCAATAAAGTGCTCCACACATATAGCTCTAGCGACTGGCTGGTGTTATCTCCGAATTCAGGGAAATAAATATCTACATACGAGAGGGTATCAGGCTGCGAGTTTTTACTGGTGAATTTAAATGCGAGGTAAGACCCTGGCTGATTGAGTCCGGCTCCGTACTCTGCACTGCCGTCATCGTAAGCGTAATAGGATGAAAGCACGTACTTGGCCCGCGTGCTGTCATTAAACCGAAAGTCTATAGGGCTATACCTTGCTGGATCGTAGTCACCATTCAAGGCAGGCGTCACATTATCTTTGGTAGACATGCCGAATTTGAATGTGATGCCGATGGAGTCTGCGCCCGGATTAAACGCACTTGGATCAGGTATTTTATTCAACGTGAGATTGGTAAACTGTAAGCCGTTGAGCAGCGCACCCGGATCTTGGGCTGCATCCAGCGAAAGCTTTTGTGTTGTGACTTGCTTGTTGACCCGACTGGTG
>JAIENH010000633.1 GCA_019751475.1 Cyclobacteriaceae bacterium | reverse complement strand
GCAGCCATACAACAAAAAGCTTTTGCAAGAAATTCTGAAGAAGAAGATACGGCTTATTGACTATGAAGCATTGCGCGACAGCCAGGGAAATCGCCTCGTGGCCTTTGGCCGCTATGCCGGAATCGTGGGTGCGTACAACGGGCTGTGGACGTATGGCAACAAACACAAATTGTTTTCACTTCGGAGGGCCTTCGAATGTTTTGATATCAATGATTTGAAAATAGAAATCCGTAAAGTAGTATTGCCCCCGATAAAAATTGTACTCACGGGTGCGGGGCGTGTAGCCAAAGGCGCTATGGAGTCGCTTGACACGGCTGGCATTCGTAAGGTCGGACCGCAAGAATTTTTGAATCAAACCTTCCAGGAGCCGGTGTATGTTCAGTTGAGCAGCGCGGATTATCACGTTCGAAAAGAAGGAGGACATTTTAACCGCGAGGAATTTCATCAACATCCTGAGCGCTACACCTCACGTTTTGTTGACTTCACCAAAGTCACCGATTTACTCCTGGCGGGAGCTTACTGGAATCCCAAAGCACCTGTACTATTTACTCGAAATGATATGCTTTCACCTTCCTTTAAGATCAACGTCATTGCTGATATCACATGCGACATCAATGGATCGGTGCCAAGCACCAAGCAACCCAGCTCCATCGCTGACCCGCTCTACGATTACGACCCTGCGACTGATTCGGTCAAGCCACCCATGAGCAATCAGAAATTTATAACCGTGATGGCCATCGACAACCTGCCGTGTGAATTGCCACGCAGTGCCTCCGATGAATTTGGCCGCGACCTGATTGATAAAATACTGCGACCACTTTTATTTGAAGATAAAGAGGGCATCATTGCTCGCGCCACCATCGCAGAAAATGGTGATCTTACCCAACACTTTGAATATCTCCGCGACTATGTTGCTGAATGAAAGAACGCCAACCCAATTGAATCCTTGAACAATCCTTCTGCCCGTTACCTTCTCACCGGATTTTTATTTGCCGCATTATGGGCCTCGGCCTCTTCGGCCGGCAAGTTCGGTCTGCAGTCGGCTGAGGGGCTGGTGCTTTTTGTAGTGCGGTTTCTCATTGCCGGAACATTGCTGATTGGATACTCGCGCTGGGCACAGGGTGATCGCTTTCCAACCAAAAACGAATGGATGCCGCTAACCATTTTTGGTGCGCTGAATACAACACTCTACCTCGGCATTTTTATCATTGCCCTCAAAGAAGTTACGGCCGGCATCACCACCATTGCCCTTGCACTCAACCCACTGCTCATCAGCTTTATCACGGCTCTCTGGATCAAGCGGCCCGTCACGCGCAGAGAGTGGATCAGTATCGTCATCGGTATTGCAGGAGTAGTAGTGGCAGCTTACCCGTTATTGCAAGACAGTTATGCAAGTGTAAAGGGCATGATCATGATTGGCTTGTGCATGGTAGCCTATTCACTTGGCTCTGTGTACTACGGCACAGTCAACTGGAAACTTTCGCGCACTGCCATTAACGGATGGCAGGTATTAATCGGAGGGTTGCTTCTTATTCCTTTTGCGATAGGGCTTCACAGCGACACCAATCATTTTGATTTCCGCTTCTGGCTCTCCATCGGCTGGCTGGTGATACCGGTGTCTATCGGTGCTGTGCAACTCTGGCTCTATCTCTTAAAATCAGATCCCGTGAAGGCATCGCTCTGGCTTTTTCTTTGTCCCATCTTCGGTTTGGTGTACGCCACCGTTTTATTGGATGAGCCTTTTACCCTTTACACTGTAGTGGGATCGGTACTCGTACTCATTGCGCTGGCACTCGGTCAGCGTGCCATTTATGTTAAAAGAGAGTGATTGGATTTTGCATTACTGATCACACCAATCTATACACTTGGTAAGGCTATTTAAGATTTTAATACTTTAAATGTCTGTTGGAAGAAAATGCTGTTGGGGACTTGTATAGTGCCCTCTACATCTTCCAACTGTGTATACAATAACCCTATATCTTTTACTGTCGCTGTAAGTTCGGGATCCAATAGCTTTATTCTACTGGATATTCTAAAAGGATTAGATGTATAAATAAAAATTCCAGCTATGATATTGCTAAGGATTGACCATGTGGCAAAAAAACCAACAGCAATCACACCCAGTATACTACTGAAGTATATCCAAATATCTTTGGCATTGGCTCCCCAAATCGTGACAATTGCAATGGCCGCTGCCAGGTAAATTCCAAAATAAAGTATTCTTCTGGTTAAAACAGCACGGTGTACTTCATACTCGTGTCTAATCAATATCTGATTCAATCTTTTCCGAATTAGCCATTTTAGCAATAAGATCAGAATTATGACAGAAGCTGTCAACATCCACTGAATGGGGTAATGTGATGTTTCAAATTTGAAATCAATCCAATCCATACTTTACAGATTTTAACTATTCTTTAGCTCACCAACAATTTATCGGGCAGTTTGTAGATAAATTTCTGAATCACCGAAATCCAAATCATGGTTAACATCATAGTCATAGCAATAACGGCAAGTGTAATTTGATAACTATATTCCACTATTAGGCCAATGCTGACTGCCATGTTGACAAGTACAAAACTAAATTCTCCAATTTGCGAGAGTAACGCACCCGAATAGACGCTATCGCGCCACGTGCTTCCCATCCAGCGAAATATCAACGTATTGATTAGGCTATTGATCAATAACACACAAAGCGTAATCAGCATAATCGCTCCGAAGTTATTGATTACAAAATCAAGTTGAATTTGTAAACCTATTGATAAAAAGAAAACTGAAAGGAAAAAT
>JAIENH010000446.1 GCA_019751475.1 Cyclobacteriaceae bacterium | reverse complement strand
TACTGGACGTTGCTACACCGGCTCCTCAGCCAGCCGCAACTCCGGGAGCACCAGGTGCAAACCCACACAAATAACTTAGTAACAACTTTAGAATAATAATAAAAGAGCGGCCTTCTAAAGCCGCTCTTTTATTGTAAATAGCTGGTTAGTTGGATCGCTTCCATGGCTTCTTTCACATCGTGTACCCGCAAGATGCTGGCGCCTTTTTGCAAGGCAACGGTGTTCAAAGCCGTGGTTCCGTTCAGCGCTTCCTGGGGTTGTATTTTAAGCGTTCTCCAGATCATGGATTTTCTGGAAAGGCCCGCCAGCAGAGGTTGACCGAGTATTTTAAAATGATCAAAGTGGTTGAGGATTTCAAAATTCTGTTCCACCGTTTTAGCAAAACCAAATCCGGGGTCAACGATTATGTCGGTCACGCCCAATGCATGAAGCTGTGCAATCTTCTGCTGAAAGTATTGCACCATGTCGCGGATCAGGTTGTCGTAGCTCGCCAGTGTGGTCATGGTCTGAGGAGTGCCTTTCATATGCATGAGCACGTAGGGTACCTTCAATCGCGCAACCGTAGCAAACATATTCGGATCTTGCTCGCCACCGGAAATGTCGTTGATAATCGATGCGCCCGCATCAATCGCCTGACTGGCTATTGCAGATCGAAACGTGTCGATGGATATTATAGCTGAAGGAAAGGTGCTGATGATGTCTGTGATTACCGGTATAACCCTGCTTGTTTCTTCTGCTTCACTGATGTCGGTGGCACCTGGGCGTGAAGAATAGCCGCCCACATCAATAATGTCTGCGCCCTCCGCCAGCATTTTTTCAACTTGCTGGAGTGCTTTTTTTTGATTTTCGAAAAAGCCCCCATCGTAGAAGCTGTCGGGCGTTATGTTAAGCACGCCCATCACGCGGGGCGTACTCAGGTCGATGAGCCGACCTTTTACATTCAATGTTTTGTTGGTATAAAATCCGTTATTTTGCACCCGCTGTATGATTTCGAAAACCGCCACACAATATAACGAGGTAATCCACACCTGCCAAGACTTGTTTGTAAACAAGACCCGCGACTACGGCACGGCCTGGCGCGTGTTGCGACTGCCCAGCATCACTGACCAGATTTACATCAAAGCGCAGCGCATTCGCACCATACAGGAAAAAGGAAGCCAAAAAGTGGAGGACAGCGTGCGCGATGAATTCATCGGCATTCTAAATTATTGTGTAATCGCGCTTATTCAAATAAAGCTGGGCGATTCACCTGATATGGAGTTGGCGGTCGAAAAGGTTCTCCCTCTATATAAAGAGGCTATAGCTGAAACCCGCGAACTTCTTGAAAACAAAAACCATGACTATGCCGAAGCATGGCGCGATATGCGGGTAAGTTCTATGACCGACATTATCCTGATGAAATTGCTCCGGGTGAAACAAATTGAAAACAATGCAGGTAAGACGCTGGTAAGCGAAGGTATTAAGGCAAACTACCAGGACATGATCAACTACGCGGTCTTTTGCCTGATAAAACTGGGAGAGTAAGCATATGAGAAAATTTTTGGATCAATTCGCCCGGTTTTTTGTTGGAGGGCTTTTTATTTTTTCAGGTCTCATCAAATTAAACGACCCTATCGGCACGGCCATCAAGATGGAGGAGTACTTCGAGGTATTCACCCAAGACTTTGGCAGTTTCTTCCATTACTTCATTGCCTGGTCGCTGGAGATTGCCATGATCATGATTGTGCTTGAGCTGGCGCTGGGCGTAGCAATCCTTATTTATTATCGCATGACAGTCACCACGTGGGTGCTTTTAGGCCTCATGGTGTTCTTTACATTCCTCACGTTTTACTCCGCGTATTTTAATAAAGTAACCGACTGCGGATGTTTCGGTGATGCCATCAAGCTTACACCTTGGGAATCATTTTGGAAGGATGTAGTGCTTATGGTGTTTGTGTTGCACCTGTTTTGGTATCGAAAGAAATATCAGGCTGCGTTATACACCATGGAAGGTCATACCGTCATGATGTTGACCGTAGTGATAAGTTTGTTTGTTGGCATTTATGCAATACGTCACCTTCCATTTATCGACTTTCGGGCGTACAAAGTAGGGGCTACCATTCCCAAACAAATGCTGCCACCAGAGCAGCCGGTTATCGAATACGTGTTTGAAAAGAATGGAGAAGAGGTACGATCGCAAAAATTCTTACCGACTGAAGAAGGCTATACGTATAAATCTTCCCGCGTGCTTAACGAAGACAAGATCAAACCAAAAATTACGGACTATGCGGTGAGTGGCCCGGAGGGTGAAGACTTGACACAAGCCACCTTTCATGGCAATAAGCTGCTTATTATTATTTACGATGTTCGCAAGGCTTCCGTCCGTAACATGGGCCGCATCCGCGAACTGACCCGCGGGCTGGATGGTAGGGTAGATTGCCTGGTGCTTACCTCTTCCTCATCGGAGCAGATGGAAAATTTTCGCCACGAACACCAGTTGGCCGTGCCATACGCATTTGTAGATGCTACCGTGCTGAAGACCATTGTGCGGGCCAACCCAGGTATTGCTTTGTGGAAGGATGGCACCGTGTTGGGCAATTGGCACAACAATGATACCCCTGATGTGGAGGAAGTTATTGGGTTAATCTTTTCTAAGTAAAAGGATTTATAGGGTTGAGGCAGTGGCAATGAAGCGTTAGCCGAAAGCTGGCAAGTGAGTCCTTTCAACCAACGGCACTGAAAACGTAAACGTAGTGCCTTCCCCAACTTTACTTTTCACCCAAATTTGCCCACCGTTAGCGGTGA
>JAIENH010000748.1 GCA_019751475.1 Cyclobacteriaceae bacterium | reverse complement strand
ACGCGGGCCAATCGTGCGGGCGTCCATCGCGCACATCAAGCCAATGGTTAATGCCTTTGTTTCGCAATACACTCGCCATTCTTTCATTTGCATTCCAACACATATCATGAGTGCCGGTGCCCAGCACTACAAACATGTCGCCATAGAATGGATTTTGTGCGTTGGGAATAAAGTCGGGCGGATTGTTGAAATACACATTATCATCGTAATAACCGTCAAGCTGATCTTTGATATCGAAAGCAGCACCCATGTTGAAAACATACTTCACCACCTCCGGATGTTTGAAAGCAAAATTGGTTGCATGATAGCCTCCAAAACTGCATCCCGCAGTGGCCACGCGCCCAACGCCTGTTTCGCGTTGCATGAGTGGCACTAATTCATGAAGTAAAAACTGATCATACCAAATATGATTCACTACCCGCTGAGCGGGATGAATACCTTTGTTATACCAACTCAATGAATCAATGCCATCCGGACAGTAGATTTTAACAAGTCCTTCGTCAACAAACCAAGCCACACTGTCAAGCAGCTTGAAGTCCTTGTTCTCGTAGAACCGGCCCATGGAAGTCGGAAACAAAATGACCGGGTAGCCGCGTGTACCAAATGCAAGTGTTTCGATGTCGCGGCCCAGGCTGGGCGAGTACCACCGATGATAATGTTCATACATAGTGATGATTGCACCCGATTGAAATGCAGTTGGTAAAATCGGTCAGGTAATTTACGTTGTGATATTCTATTTTTGCAAACTTTCATGGTAGAAGAACCAAATAACAGCGAAGAAGAACAGCCGGCCGTTTCTGAACCGGTGTATTCTTACGATTCCATCCGGCTAAAGGACATTTATACCAAACTGTTGCAGCGCAATGTGGAGATCGAAATCATGACCCCGCCTGATTTGGATGCTTCACGGCAATACCCGTTGCTCATTCTGAATGATGGACAGGACAGCGAAGCAGTAAAAATGAAGAGCACCGTGGAGCGCCTTGTGATGGAGAAGGCCATTCCGGAAATCATTATAGTAGGTGTAATGGCCGCTGACCGGATGCAAGAGTATGGTGTGGCGTTTCGCACGGATTATTTTGGGCGGGGCAAGATGTCAAAGTTCTATGCAGACTACATCACGAAAGAATTAGTGCCCTATCTCGCGTATAAATATCCTATCACGACCTTACCAGCACAACGGGCCATGGCCGGCTATTCTCTCGGTGGACTCTCTGCGATGGACATCGTGTGGAACCATCCCGAAGTATTTGGGATGACAGGTGTTTTCAGCGGTTCGTTTTGGTGGCGCAAGCGCGATGCCGGAAGTTTTTTCTACTCCGACTATCGTGACCGCCTCATGCACTTGCAGGTGAGACGAGGAAAATTCAAACCTGGTATGAAATTCTGGTTTCAGACCGGCACCCAAGACGAAGCTGGTGACCGAAATAAAAACGGTGTGATCGATGCGATTGATGATACGCTCGATATCATCAGCGAATTGACACGGAAAGGGTACCGGCCCTTTCGTGATATACAATACCTGGAAATAAAGGACGGTAAACACAACCAGGAGACATGGGCCGAGGCCATGCCACATTTTCTAAAATGGGCTTTTCCGCGATAATTTTTGTAATTTGGAATCATGAATGTCGACATACCAGCACCACCTCGAACGATTTTAGAGGTTTATAAAATGTTGCCGGAAGGGACGCTGGCTGAACTGATAAACGGACAATTGTTTATGTCACCCGCACCCACTAACCTCCATCAACGAATGGTAAAGCGATTGTTGAAAATCGTGGATCAATTTGTTGAAGATAAAAAACTAGGAGAGGTCTTTGTCTCTCCCTCCGACCTCTATCTGGATGAAGCGAACACGGTTGTTCAGCCTGAACTCTATTTCATTTCACGAAGCAATCGGATGGTTATCTCTGAGACTACACCCAATCGAGGAGTGCCAGACTTAATCATCGAAGTACTTTCATCCAGCAACAATAAGTTTGACCTGCAGGTAAAAAAAGATCTGTACGAAAAATTCGGAGTGCGTGAATACTGGGTCATCGACCCGGTCGATAAGAAATCACTCGTTTATTCGCTGGCCAGTGGTCGCTTTACGCTGACCAGTCAGCAGCAAGGAAAAATATCATCCATACTATTCAACTATCAATTTGAATTCTAATCACTCCTCTTCTCAAATCAATACAGTAATTTTTGATTTGGGCGGGGTTCTCATCGACTGGAACCCCCGGTATCTTTATCAGAAAATTTTTAAAACAGAAGACGAAATCACGTGGTTTCTCTCAAACGTCTGCACACCCGAGTGGAACGAGCAGCAGGACGCAGGACGATCATTTGAAGAAGCTACTGAGGAACTGGTGCATAAATTCCCCGAACACGAAGCCGCCATCCGCGCCTGGTACGGACGCTGGCAGGAAACCATCCGCGGCCCCATTCACGATACGGTGGAGATTTTGACCAGCATTAAAGATTCAAAGCAGTATCGGCTGTATGCGCTCACCAATTGGTCGGCTGAAACGTTTCCGTGGGCGTTGCAAAACTTTGAGTTCCTGCATTGGTTCGAAGGCATCGTGGTGAGTGGGGTGGAGAAAACCCGCAAGCCCTTTCCCGAATTTTATCAAATACTTTTTGACCGATACGCCATCACTCCTGAAAAGTCAATCTTCATTGACGACAATGTGCATAATATTGAAGCAGCCCGCGCCCTTCGGGTGAATGGTATTCATTTTAAAGGCGCCAGCGGCTTACGCGAAGAGCTGACTCGCCTGGG
>JAIENH010000094.1 GCA_019751475.1 Cyclobacteriaceae bacterium | reverse complement strand
TAAACTGTCCCATCTTCACATCTGAGATGGTGATCTTGTCTTTCTCGACTTTCAGCTTCGAGCGCCTGTCGGCAAAAATAAACTGGTAGCCAATAAATGTGATCAACAATGCGCCACCGCCAAACGTGGCCAGTCGCTTCAATGTCCAGTACTTTTTTTCAATCTTCTTGTCCATTCGGGGTGTACAGATTTTTTAGAGTATACGCCTTTTTGCAACCTCTGTTGCCAACTACCGTGCCAACGGCTAAAACGCATTAAAAGTTATCCTTTTCATAAATTTCTCGTTCAAAGGTGAACGTATCTGTCCGCATGCGGACGCTTGACCGGATACTGACACACGCTAAAAATGGAAAAACAACGTGCAAAATGGGTTTGGTCAACGCGGTATCAACTTTGCGTTCAGATGCGAAACAACTTCAATTTTATTGATTCATGAACGAACAAAAGCACGGAAAAATCCTGATCGTTGACGACAACGAAGACTTGCTGAAGGCAGCGCGCATGCACCTCAAGCGTCATTTTAACCAGGTGGATGTGGAGAAAAATCCGGAGGCCATCCCGGCCCTGATGCAGCACGAGGACTACGATGTGATTTTGCTGGACATGAATTTCACCAAGGATGTGAGCAGCGGCAGCGAAGGATACTATTGGCTGGAAAAAATACTCCAGATTGACCCCTCGGCTGTAGTGGTGCTCATCACTGCGTACGGAGATGTGCAGATGGCGGTGAAGGCTATCAAGGCGGGCGCTACGGACTTTGTACTGAAACCCTGGGAAAATGAAAAGCTACTTGCCACGCTATACTCATCCATGCGCTTGCGCGAAACACGCGATGAAGTGAACCGGCTGAAAATAAAAAATCAGGAGATCAACCAGGCTGTTAATTCTCGCTACCAGGAGATCATCGGGCAAAGCACGATCATGCAGCGAATCTTCCAGACTATAGACAGGGTAGCACAGACCGATGCCAACGTGTTGATATTGGGTGAGAACGGCACCGGCAAAGAATTGATTGCCCGTGCTATCCATCGCAACTCATCCCGTCAAAAAGAATCGTTTGTAAGCGTGGACCTTGGGTCTATTACCGAAACACTTTTTGAAAGCGAACTCTTCGGGCATAAGAAGGGCTCCTTTACGGATGCCAAAGAAGACCGGCCTGGACGGTTTGAAATGGCCAACAATGGAACACTTTTCTTGGATGAAATCGGCAACCTCTCCGTAACCTTGCAAGCTAAGTTGTTGACAGTTCTCCAAAACCGAAAAGTAAACCGCGTAGGCTCAAACAAAGACACATCCATTGACATACGATTGATCTGCGCGACCAACCTGCCACTCTATGACATGGTGAAGGAAAACCGGTTCCGCCAAGATCTCTTGTATCGCATCAACACCATTGAAATCGAGATACCATCGCTCCGCGACAGGATGGAAGACATTCCACTGCTCTCTAATTTTTTCCTGAAGCACTACGCTGAAAAATACGGCAAGAGTGTTTCGAAAATGAGTGATGCAGCCATGGCCCGCATGACTAAGCACACTTGGCCGGGTAACATACGCGAACTTCAACACGCTATTGAGCGGGCTGTGATACTCTCCAACAGTTCAGTGCTTCAACCCGAGGACTTTACTTTTGCACCAAACGCAACAAAAGAATCCGACCAGCCCATGAACCTGGATCAATTCAACCTGGACGAGGTAGAAAAACTATTGATCCGCAAGGTGTTGAAAAAATACAACGGCAACATTACCCAGGCCGCCAGCGAGTTGGGCCTTACACGGTCATCACTCTACAGGCGGTTGGAGAAACACGGTTTGTGATCAGAGGAGTGTGCATTATAAATCTCATTTTACCCCGCGGATACCGAAGATTGATAAATGCAAGCAGATTTGCGCAGAAATTTCTGATTCCGACTTTCAGCGAAATCAGCGTAAGTATTTAATCCGCGAATATCTGCGGGAAAAATTTTAAATACTTCTGCCTGCTTGTGATCGTGTGGTGTGGACTGTTGATCGATTAAAGTTGTAATTTGGCGGATGAAATTTTTTCGCGACTTCCGCTTTCGGGTTGCACTTCGGGTGATATTGATCGGCATCACCATGGCCCTCTTCGTGTTCATGATCACCCGGCCGAATATGGTATTTGCTGCGGTGCTCACCAGCCTGATCATCATCGGGCAATTGGCCGAGTTGTATCATTTTACTTCCCAGACAAATCGTAAGCTTGCCCGCTTTTTAGAGTCCGTAAAATATTCCGACTTTATTTCCGGCTTCACAGCCGATAACAAACTAGGCTCTAGCTTCCGCGATCTCAATACCGAATTCAACGAAGTATTGGAAGCATTTCGAAAAGCCCGGTCAGAAAAAGAAGAGCACTGGCAATATCTCAATACAGTAGTACAACAGGTACGTACCGGTATACTCTCCTTCGATCCGGAAGGCAATGTGCAACTGATTAACGCGAATGCCAAGCGCTTCATGGGTGTACAAGTAATCAAAAACATTGAAGAACTGGCAGGCAGAAATCCCAAGTTGCTGACGGCACTTAAAGAAGTGGAGACAGGTAAAAGTGTGCTCTTTAAGTCGGGGCAGGATTTTCAACTTACCATTCAAGCTACGGAGCTACGTATGCGAGGCAGCATGATGAAGCTGCTTACCCTCCAAAACATTCAAACTGAACTTCAGCAACAAGAAATTGAAGCCTGGCAAAAAGAAGAGGCAAGAAAAGCGCTTGAAATAGCAACCAAAGAAGCTGCACGCAAGTCCATGAT
>JAIENH010000234.1 GCA_019751475.1 Cyclobacteriaceae bacterium | reverse complement strand
GATGTCGTTTTCATAAGGCAGTTCTACTTGAAGGATTTGCAAATCAAATTTAGGGCTTCCGGAAACGCGAAACGCAATATGGATAAATTTTTTCTGGTCACTAAATCCAATCAGGTAATCGAACCCTTTTTGTGGATGAAGCACCGAAGTAGGCGACTTCAGCACGGAACTTACCTCCGAAAGCCGGATATGCTGCGACCGGAGCGCTGATAGATCGATCAACGAAAAGTCAAGAGCAAACTCCATAATATGTTAACCTTCACGAGGCGGATGATAGCTCATTCTGAAACCAATGTTCTCATCGGCCCCAGTTCTTGGGTTTATTGTTAAAAGTCTTTTGATGCACGTACCTTCAAGATACGTTCTTTAGTTTTCGTTGTCGCGCTGCGAGAATTTCCTTGTGGGCCTCACTTATTGATAAAAGTTTGCGAAGGTGGGGTGGAGTTGTTTCTCGTTTTTCGAAATAACTAATTTTACTTTCAGCCTTTGCACCAGTACTTCTTAATGTCTTTTTCATAGGCAAGATCAATTTGTAATACTTCAATATCAAAATTAGGCTTTTTTGAATTCCTGTAAGCTACTTGCAAAAATTTTCTTTTTTCACTGAACCCGAGCACATAGGTAAACTCCTGATTGCTCTCAAAAAAAGAGGATCGGTTAACAAGAATCTGGTTCACCTCTTCAAGGCTTATACCCAGTTTCTTCATTTCTAATAAAGTCAATGCCTGAAAAATCTATTGCGAACTCCATATCAGTGTTCGTGCGGTGGTTGATAACTCATTCTGAAACCAATCTTCTCACCGGCCCCCAGCTCCTGGGTCTTCTCCATCTTCTGAAAAAGTGTAATGAATTTAACCTGTGGATACGGTGGAGCCATGAGGTCATTTTCGATAGCAAGTGTTAGTGCCAACTTTACCAAAATATTCAAGTCATGCTCGGTGATAGCTGAAGGCGAAATATGACTAAACACCATGCCCAATTTTCCTTCGCCTTCTACAATGTACCTGCCATCGTGGTTGATAAGCAACCGCGCCAACAGGTAGCCGGGATCGTTCACGCGGTTATACTTAATCGAATCAGACATGAAATTATAAATCATGATCTGGCCAAAGTAGCGGTTGATATCGTTCTCACGCACATAAGGATCCTTCATCACTTCGCTGCTTTCGTCAAACGTCACGATGTTGGTGTGTAGCACGAAGATGAGCAAATCACCGGCCAGCTTAACCATGAACTCGTGATCGTTTACCCGTTTGAAGTCAAAGGTCACATCCTGGTCGCTGGGTTTTACCATTTTCTTCAGCTCTCCGATCACCCGCTTCGACTCCTTAGCCAGAAGGTCAAACGCATGAATCAGGTTTTTATAGGTCACCTGCTTGGCCGTGGATTTATTTTCCAGCAATCGCTGAATGTGCATGAGCGGGTCTTGTTCCGGTTCCATTATATTTAAGCTTTAAAGTCTGTAATTTAGGGAATCAAAAAATAATCTGTTTAATACTATGGAAACCAGTCAGGAAGGAAACGCAGAAAAGTTTTTCAAGGATTTTGGGAAAAAGCTAGACCAGTTCTTCGTGGAGGCCAAAGAAGCCAGCACCCGCGTGGAGGCCGACCTTAAAAAGAAGTTTGAAGAGCTAAAAGACTCAGCCGAGAAGCTCAAGAAAGAGGCTGAGAACAAAGAGCGCTGGAAAGAAGTAGAGGCCAGTCTGAAAAAAGCCGGAGAGGAGTTGGAGCGCGCGATGAAGGCCGCGTTTAAGAAAAGTTCTTAGCTGCCAGTCGTGATTGTCTATCCGAAGACAACTGCAAACAGACAACTAAGAACCCTTAACTAATTAACAAAACACTGTTCGGCATTTGTCCCGCAGGGCGGGACCGAACAGTAGATAAAAGGGATTTGAAATCCCGTTGTATCATAGTTCTGGATTGCAAATCCAGAACAGCACCTAAATCTTCACCGTCTTCCACTTGCCTTGGCGGAAGATGATAATTCCCGCAATAGCCATCACGGATTCAGCAATGGCAATCGCCCAGAACACACCATCGGCCTGGAAACTGGTTTTCATAGCCAGCACATACGCCAACGGTATCTGAAAAAACCAAAATCCGAACAGACTCAACAACGTAGGCGTGCGTGTATCACCCGCCCCGTTGAACGATTGGGAGATCACCATGCCGTAGCCATACAAGATGTAGCCGAATGCCACGATCTGAAGGCAGCGCGTGCCGTAGTCAATCACTTCAGCATCCGAAGTAAAAAAACCAAGAATGGGTGCCGAGATAAAGTAAAAGAAAATCGACACCAGGCCCAGGAACACCATGTTCATGAAGCCTGCTTTCCAAACCGATTTTTCTGCACGCTCCGGTTGGCCAGCCCCAAGATTTTGCCCCACCAACGTAGCCGATGCATTTGCCATGCCCCAAGAAGGAAGAATGGTAAACACAATCACGCGAATGGCGATGGTGTAGCCCGCCAGAGCCGCGCTACCAAAGTTGGCCATGATCTTCGCCAGAAAAATCCAACTGGCAGAGCCAATGAGAAATTGACCTGTACCTCCGGCCGAAACTTTTACTAACCGTTTGATCACGTCCCAATCAAGCACAAAATTCTTTGCGTTGATTTTAACGATGCCCTTGCCTGAAAAAAGGTAGTACAACTGAAAGGCCACGCCCACACCGCGACCAATGTTTGTCGCGATGGCCGCACCTTCCACCCCAAACGCAGGAATAGGTCCTAATCCAAAAATGAAAATGGGATCCAAAATCATGTT
>JAIENH010000183.1 GCA_019751475.1 Cyclobacteriaceae bacterium | reverse complement strand
GAGTCTATTAGAGTTTGGGAAGTGTAGGGCGCTTGGCGATGCCATCACGAATAATTTTCACAATTCGTTCGCGCTCCTCTCCTACGAGAGTCAACCGCGGAGCACGGACGTACTCCGAACCAATGCCTGCTTCAGCTTCAGCCAATTTAATGTATTGCACCAGTTTCGGATGAATATCTAATTCCAGCAAAGGCAAAAACCAGCGATAAATTTTCAAAGCCTCTTCGTAGCGGCCCGCTTTCGTCAGTTTAAAAACTGCCACTGTTTCCTTTGGAAAGGCACACACCAATCCTGCTACCCAACCATCCGCTCCCAACACCAGCTCTTCCATGGCAATGGTATCAACACCGCACAAAATTTTAAATCGGTTGCCAAACCGGTTGATCATGCGCGTCACATTCGATACATCGCGAGTAGATTCTTTTACAGCTTGAATAGTGTGCTTTTCTGACAACTCCGCAAACATATCCAGCGTAACTTCAATCTTATAGTCCACCGGATTGTTGTACACCATGATGGGCAATGAAGACGCATCGGCAACAACCTTAAAAAATGCTACGGTCTCGCGATGATCGGATTTGTAGCGCATGGGCGGCAATACCATCAAACCTTTGGCACCGGCCTTCTCCGCTTCAGAAGCCAGGGATACTGCATGTCGCTGCGAACCTTCTGCAATGGTCATCACCACCGGCACACGAGCACCTATTTTTTCAACAGCAAACTTCACGAGCGCCAGCTTCTCCGAATTTTCGAGCGTGCTAGCCTCACCAAGTGAGCCACCGATGATAATGCCATTTACACCTGCATCGAGTTGAGCAGCGAGGTTTTTTTCGAACAACGGAAAGTCAAGCGAGTCATCAGCTTTGAACTTGGTTGTCACAGCCGGATATACACCATTCCACATAGTTTATGATTTTGATTCAAAGGTAATCAGCGCTGACTTCGCTTGTTTGGCAGAAAATGGTAAGTAATTGTACTATTTTGACGTAATTAGTGTCTAAAACTGTTATATCCTGGCTAAGATAGCGTCAAAAAAGGTTGTTTCATTCAATGTTCCGCAAACGGAGCATGAATTGGTGCGCGTGCAAGTTGATGCGGTGCCATATTTTTACGATCAGCTACATCAACATCCGGAAATACAAATCATGTACATCGACCGGGGGGAAGGTACGCTTATAGCTGGCGATTATGTGGGTCGGTTTCAGCCGGGTGATTTATACATCATTGGCAGCGGGTTGCCGCATGTATTCCGCTCCGATCAATCGTATTATAAAGGCACATCCACATGCCGAAGTATCTCCCTCTACTTTGACGAGCGATATTTTGGCAAAGAACTGTGGGGAGCCAATGAACTTTCCGCCTTTCGAAAATTTGCTGAAATCAGTCAACGTGGATTGCAACTGACCGGTTCGGACTTACCAGAAGCATCCAAGATAATTCAATCACTCGGTACCTCATCGGGTTTTGACAAAGTGCTTTTGTTTTTTTCACTCTTGAGGATCATCGTTGAGAGTAAATCAAAAAAGATACTTGCGTTGCAATCGGGCAAACTGCTGACAAGTGAAGAGACGCGTATGAATTCCATTGTTGAATTCACCTTTCGGGAAAGTCACCGCAAAATTTACCTGACCGAAGTAGCAAATCTGGCCAGTCTTTCAGTGGAAGCCTTCTGCCGGTACTTTAAACTTCACACCCGAAAAACGTACATCACATTTTTAAACGAGGTGCGAGTAAGTAATGCCTGTCGACTGTTAATTCAAAAAAACTTCACCATTCAGCAGATTTGCTACCAGACGGGGTTCACCAACGTTTCTAATTTTAATCGCATTTTCAAACGGTTCACTGGCAAATCGCCTCTCGTCTTCCGCAAGCAGTTGCCTTTTAGCAAATGATTTCGTAAACTTTGTTGCAACATTTTAAACCCGCTTCATATGAATGTTGTAACAAAAATTGAAGGCTGGGGAAATTCACATCGCCCTGGCTGGCTTGACATCCTTCGCATTGCCCTCGGTCTATTCATCACCTACAAAGGTGCTGTGTTCGCGTCCAACATTGAGTCACTTCACATGAGCATGGAGGGCGTTAACATGCTGTACGCAGGGGCGGCTATTTCGCACTACGTTATTTTTGCTCACCTGCTGTGCGGGCCACTCATTGTTTTCGGTTTGCTTACGCGGATTATGTGCCTCGTGCAACTACCGATCCTGATCGGTGCAGTGGCCATGGTAAATTATCCGAAGGGATTTATGTCGGTAGGCAACCACATGGAATTGGAAGTTTCAATTCTGGTGTTGGTTGGTCTGGTAGTCTTTATGATTTTTGGCGCTGGTAAATTCTCGCTTGACGAAAAAAGACGCCAGGAGAAACTTCAGAAAGCAACCTAAGTAAGTCCGAATCGTATCAAGCCCTCTTCAACTCGAAGATGGTGAGCTCCGGTGGCATTCCAACCCGGCCTGGGTAACCGATGTAACCGAATCCGCGGTTCACATAAAGATATTGTTTGCCTTCCTGGTAGAGACCTGCCCATTGCTTGTAAGCATATTGAGAAGGGCTCCACTTGAAGTCGCCTACCTCAACACCGAACTGAAAGCCGTGGGTATGACCTGCAAACATGGCATCAATGTCTGGGTAGTTGGTTCTCACCTGCGCATCCCAATGACTGGGGTCATGCGAGAGCAGTAGTTTCACCGCAGCCTCTTCCGTGCCTGCATAGGCTTCAGCCAATTTTCCATACTTGGGAAAACGGCCACCGCCCCAAT
>JAIENH010000296.1 GCA_019751475.1 Cyclobacteriaceae bacterium | reverse complement strand
GGATATCTGAGAAATCAGATAATCCTCGAATCGTAAGTTGGTTCTGGTATAGATTATTGATGTACGTGTCGCCATCCACACTTGACGATACTGATGAATTAGTGAAGTGCTCAACAAGAACATTGCGCAATTTTTCACCGACATAAATATTGTCAAAAGCAAAGCCGTCATAGGAGGTGCCTTGAGGGTTGCTATCGTTAGATCCCAGCGCAACTCGAATACGAACCTGGGTGCGCTGCGCCACTGGTATCATATCAAGGTTAAAACGGCCGTTTTTCCATCCACCAAGTTTATCCGTCCAACCATACTGACCAATGGGTTGGCTTCCGGGATTGGACGAGATGCCAGAGCCATTAAACCAGTCAACACCCTGATCGCGATTAACGAGACCTTCCGGAGGCCCAATGATTCTCCAGGTAATGCCAGCGTCCGTTGAATATTGTAGAGTCACACCGTCAATGCCGCGTTCCGTGTCTGACCAATAGTCAAGATTGATCATAGGTCGCTTCAATTGTGAGAGGTTGAAGCATGGTCCGTTCACAACCGAGTTCTCATACGGGTAGTACGTTTTGTTTACATTGTCCTTTCCTGTCCACCATGCTTTCGGGCTTCCAAGGTATGGCTTGATAGTGCTAAATCCAGGAATACCATACACCCAGCTGGTGTCACTCTTAATCGGATTTAGGATCGTGGCATTCTTCGCCAGAAATGCCTCAGGTACCCATCCACCGGTTGAAGCTTCAAAGTCTTGGGTGTAGGCCGCCCCTCCTACAGGCGTAACTGTACTGTAGGGAAGAATAAATACCCGCCTGGTAAGTGAATTGGTACATCCATCATTTGTTCCCACGGTCAATTTGGCATTATAGGTTCCAAACACATTATATGAATGATCTGGCCGTTGGAATAATCCGGTTGTATTACCAGAAGAAGCCGTGCCACCCGGTGGGCCAGAAACAATATTTCCGTCACCGAAGTCCCATGTATAATTGGTGATTACACTTATAGAACCAGGATTTGTTCGATCAACAAACTTTGTCTTATCGTTGTTACAAATTGCAGACCAGTCAAAGTTTACCACTGGAACATCTCCTACCCGTATACTTAGGATTGAACTGGAAGCACAAGCGTGATTCGTCACTACATTCAACTGAACGTTGTATGTACCCGATGATGCATAAACGTGACTAGTGATTGGACCTGCTCCGAATGTTCCATCTCCAAAATTCCAATTCCAACTGATGATGTTTCCTCCATACGGGTTGGGCGATGACATTGTTGCCCCACTATTTAAGTCAATTGCTGAAATAATACAGGAGTTGGTTGGGGTTATAATAGCTGAAACGGGACTTGCGTAAATCTTGACAGCTCTTGTAAAAGGTGATGAGGTTGCTCCAAAAGAGTTTGTGTAAGTATATGTGATGAAATAAGTGTCAGATGGCAATCCATTCGTATCAAAGAAGTAATCAGGGCCGACTTGCGAAAATTTAGCTTGAAGAGTTGACGCATTGGCACCGCTCGCCACAAAGAAAGTAGGCGGTAGCCCAGAACTTGCAACTGGATTACCAACAATTTTTACTAATCCAACATTTCCGCAGAGCTCAAATCCGCCTGTTCCATTCAGCGGAATAAAACTTCCCGCCAATGGCCCCGTTGTGTATTGCAATGCGAAGTCGACAATGGATACTGGGTTTACCAAAAATGTCTGGCTGGTTTGATTTGAACAGCTATTTATATCTGTAAAGGAGTACGTAACGGTATTGAAGCCCAAGGTGACCGCGCTTGGGTCAAGCGTTGCCTCATCACCCGCAGACGGATTAATTGATGTGCTACCAATGCTGGATGTAACTGGGGAAATGGAGAAAAGTCCACCTCGTTGATTACCTGACAATAGCACTGGAGGTGAGTTTTCAGCTGTGATTGGTGGAAGACCCGTAAAGAAAACAGCCGGTAGTGCATTTATTTTCAGTGTCATTTGATCAGATTCTGGAAGACATGGACCACCTCCATCAGGGTCAATCGCGGTTAGTGTTAATGTCAAGGTTTGGTTAATCTCAGTGGGATTAACAAATGAATAGCTGGAGGTTGGACTTGTACCGGCACCAGAATAACCTCCAGCGCCCCCAGTCCACTGAACACCCGCTGGGGCATACGTAATAACTCCTTGCAAAGCGATGCTCGGAACGTTCGAACAAAGCGCCAAATCAGGGCCCGCAGTAATCTGAGCTTTAGGATTAACCTGCACTGTTATAGTAAATGCGTCACCGGCACATCCATTCAGTCCTGTCGGATTTACCGTGTAGCTAACAGTTTGCGCAATGAAAGTAGTATTGACTAAAACATCTGAAATAGTTGAAGTAGTCTGAAGGGAAGTGCTCTCCCCGGTAACATTTGGATTAGCAGCAGCAACCCACGTAAATGAAGAGGGCAATGCATTGTTACCATTGATGTTGCTTTGAAGATTATATAATACGGGCGATCCACTACAAATAGTAAGTGCCGATGTTGTAGTGCCAACAGGCTCGGGCTTAACAATAACAGAGATTTGAAACACAGGGCCCGTGCATCCATTTACGCCCAGAGGAGTCACGTTGTAGAGTACCGTTTGATTAGTTGAAGTGACATTATTTAAACGATCGGTAATAAACGGCCCTGTTTGGGGAGGAGTTGTGGTTTCACCGCCAACACTTCCGTTAGGAAGGGCCACCCATGAGAATGTGCTACCCATGAGAATGTGCTACCAACATTATTTCCAAGC
>JAIENH010000382.1 GCA_019751475.1 Cyclobacteriaceae bacterium | reverse complement strand
CCATGAGGAAGTACCTCTCAAAAAAACTGTCGATGATAACATCATTGGGGTTGTTGTTGTTGATGATTAAGTCCACTTCTTCTCCTATCTCAAAGCTGGGCGGGTTGGAGTAGGTGGTGCCCTTCGTGAAGTGCTTTTTGCCATTGTGGCGATAGCTGATGACAGGTGCCGCCATGTTATCATGACTGTAGTCAAGACTGGTGACCTTGCCTGTGATGTGTGTGCTGTTTTGGGCTGACTTTCGATCGCTCCAGAACATGATGGCGATAACGATAAAGAACACCAGGCCAAAGCCTGAGAAGAGCCAGCCTACGATTTTGCCCGGGTCCACTGACTTGCCAAAGGCATTTGGAAAGTGCTCCTTCCCGATACTTTCAACGAATGCGGTAGCTTCTTTCAAGCTTATCTTCTTTGCATGGCGCACATATTTAATTGCTTGAAATCTCTTGTTTTGACCAAGCAATTCAAGAATTTTGGCTTTGATCTCAGCTTCACTCATGGCTGGACGAAACGAGTTGGTTTATGAATGGGTGATTATTACATGAATATACGACAGCGGCCCTATTTCACAGTATTTCTTCTCATCTTAATTCTGTTTGGTTGTTCTGACTCAAAAGAACTTCGATTGCAAAAATTCCTTTTGAAGGGAAACATAGCCTTGAAAGAGCAAAACCGGGAGCAGGCAGCCTACTATTTTAACCAGGCGCTGAAAATTGATCCCTGCTTTGCGGATGCTCTCAATAACCTTGGCACCTTAGAGTTTCAGCAAAAGCATCTTGACGAAGCACTCAATTTCTATAGCAAAGCCATTGAGTGCAAGCCCGACTTCATGCACGCCTACTTCAACCGGGCCAACACATTTTACGAATTGAAGGAATACTACAGTGCGCAACGCGATGTGAGCAAAGTACTGGAGCAGAAATCAGATACGGCTGTTGCTTTTTTTTTGCAAGGTCTGATTGCGGCTAAACTTCATGACTATTCGGTGGCGCTTACTGCTTTTGATAATGCTATCCGGCTTGACTCCACTAATGTGGAATTCTATGTTAACCGCGGAACGATCCGTTACTATCTCCGTCAACCCGATGCAGCCGAGCAAGACCTCGCACAGGCCACAGTCATTAACCCAAATGAACCCAACATCTATAACACGCTCTCGATGATTGAGATAAGCCGGGGCAACCTGGAAGTCGCTTTGCAGCAAGTAGAGAAAGCGCTGACGCTTGCACCGGGGCAGCCTTACTTTCTTAACAATCGCGGCTACATTTTGCTGATGCAAAACAAATTGCAGGAAGGCCTCAGTGACATTGACCAAAGTATCCTGGCCGATCCCGACAACGGCTGGGCGTATCGCAACAAAGGTGTCTATTATATCTTTGTCAAAGACAACGAGCAAGCCATTCGCCTGTTGAAACAGAGCCTTGACATGGATCCTACGATCGAGAAGACTCACTTTTACCTTGGCATGGCCTACTTTCGGGCAGGCCAGCGAAAGGAAGCTTGCAAACATTTTACTACTTCAGACCGTGCCGGTGATATGATGCTCACGGCTGAACTGATCAAGTCATGCCGTTAGCATTCGAAAACTTTATTGACCGACTGGCGGAACGACTGAAGCAACCCTTGCCAGGACCTCGGGCACACGAGCCGCTGCGTGCTACCCCACTGGGTGCTATCAAGCCAGTGTTTCAACATAAACTTCCACCTAAACCCGGCAGCGTGTTGATACTCTTATATCCGGAAGGAGATACAGTCAAATTTCCACTTACCAAACGACCGGAATACATCGGTGCTCACAGTGGACAAATCAGTTTGCCTGGGGGCAAAGCCGAAGAAGGAGAGACATCCGTGCAAACTGCTTTACGCGAAGGCCAGGAGGAGATTGGTGTCCTGCCATCCAACATAGAAGTGGTAGGGCAGTTGAGTGAATTCTTTGTCATCCCTAGCAATTTTTTGGTTACTCCCATCGTGGCCTATCAAAAATCAAAACCATTGTTGGTTCCTGACCCTGTAGAAGTAGTGAAGATCATAGAAGGAGAGCTTGGCTCCCTGCTAAAACCAGATGCAGTAAAAACGCGTGAGATATTAGCCGCGCGTACCTATCCCATGATGGCTCCGCATTTTCTCATTGAGGATGAAATTGTGTGGGGCGCTACCGCCATGATGCTGAACGAAATGCGTGAGGTAGTTCGGGACGTGTGGTCATAGATCCTAATGACTTATCATTGGCGTAGCCTGCCCGTGTTTTCATGAATTAAAAATAAGGTTAGAAAGCTTTTCGTATTGATGACATTGCTGGGTAGAATAAATCTACGAACAAAATAGTATATTTATAATCTCAAGGTTGCTAACAGAATTCAAATCTCAGCGCTATGAAAACGTATCCCAGCATTTTCAATGATGTAATTGGTCCCGTGATGCGTGGCCCGTCCAGTTCGCATTGTGCCGCTTCTCTGCGAATCGGCAGGATTTGCCGCGACTTAATGGATGCCGACATTAGTGAAGTATATGTTGAATTTGACCCCAACGGCTCACTCGCGACCACACACAAAGGGCAGGGCTCTGACATGGGTTTGTTCGGAGGATTTTTGGGATGGGAAGCGTATGAAGAACGCCTTCCCGAATATCTCCATGCGATTGAAGAGGCCGGAATCAAAATTAAAATCGATATTCATCCAATAGGTGCCACACATCCCAATACGTATAAACTCACGCTTACCAATAAGAAGGAAGTACGCGAGTTGACGGCC
>JAIENH010000801.1 GCA_019751475.1 Cyclobacteriaceae bacterium | reverse complement strand
ACATGCCCGAGCCGCCCGTGATTACGGTCAACTTCACCAACGTGATACCCGCTCTCTGCGATGACCCACGCGGCAGCGCTACGGGTGTGATAGCAGGAGGCGTGGGTGGCTACACCTACCGGTGGGCCGATTTCTTAGACAACACGGTTGGCACCGGGCCTGTTTTGAATAATGTAACCAGTGGTGTTTACACCCTCAACATCCGCGATGCCAACAACTGCCCCATGAAAAACAACATTGGCATTACCAGCCTCGATGGTGCCACCACCCAAGTAGGCTATGCCACTGATGCGAGTTGTTTTGATTCAGCAGATGGGAAGGCACGCGTAGATGTGACCGGGGGTAACGGACCGTTCACTATTTTGTGGCCCGACCTGCAGCGCACCAATGAAGTGCTCAACTTACGCAGGGGTAATTACTATGTGGCGGTAACCGATGTGAACCGATGCACGGTAGTGCAGCCGGTAGTCATCAATTCGCCCGAGCAGTTGCAAATAACAACCAACCAGGTGGTGCCCGCTTCGTGCCTGGGCCGCACGGATGGCAGTGTGGATGTGAGCGTTGCCGGTGGCACACCATCGTATATTTATACGTGGTCATCAGGAAGTGCGGCACCCAAAGTCACAGGTCTGGCCAAAGGCACTTACAACCTCACGGTGATAGATGCCAAAAACTGCACCGCTACTTCTTCATACATCATCACAGAACCACCGCTGCTCGAGGTTTCACTCACCGATCAAAAAATACCTACGTGCTTCAACGGCTGCGATGGTGCGCTCACCACCTTGGCAAAAGGTGGCAACGGTGGCTATACCTACCAATGGCAAGGCGGGCCCCGCACCGAAGGTTACACAAGCATCTGCGCGGGTGACTACATCATGAATGTAACCGACACGAAAGGATGTACTGTGCAAGGACGCTATACACTTGCTGACCAGCGACCCATAGTCATCAATTTGGGTGGCAGCATTACGTTGTGCGATGGTCAATCGCACACGCTTGACCCTGGCCCTTGGGCAGGCTACTCATGGACATCCACCAATGGCTTCACCAGCGACAGGCAAAGAGTAATTATTACCAAACCCGGCACCTACTCGGTAGAGATCACTTCCCGCGAAGGCTGTAAGGCCACCGGTTGGTTTGATCTCATCACTTCATTAGATCTGCTGCAAGCCCAATTTATTCTCGCGCAAAAAGCTGTAGTGGCCGACACGGTGGTATTCATTGATGTTTCGTGGCCCGTGCCCGACAGTGTAACATGGTACCCGCCCGTAGCCATGAAAAAGATCATTACGTCTGACCGCGATACCGATCTCCGCGGACAATTTGCACGCACCGGCTCTTATACCATGGGTATGCGTGCCTACCTGGGTGAGTGTCGGGATTATATTGAAAAAACAATTGAAGTGCTGGAGCGCCCCACGGGCGGACGCACGGGCGGCCGTCTTGGCTACGCCCCTGAGCTGATTTATTTTACACTCTCGCCCAATCCCAACAGCGGGCTCTTTGAAACATACATTGAACTGGCCCGCGAGCAGGCCATCACGCTTACGGTAATCGAATCAACCAGCGGAAAAATTATCAAGCGCACGGAGCAAAAAGAAAAAGCTGTGTATACAATTCTTTTTGACATCGGCCCACTTAGCAGCGGCCTCTATGTATTACGACTAGACTATAGCACCGGCACTGACTACATACGCTTCATTGTGAGATAGTACATGAGCAGCCGATCACCATATTGCTTCCTGCCAGGGGTGTACGACAAAAATGCAAAACCGCAAAATTCGCGGAGAGCACAAAGAGAATGCCTATTGACTTTGCGTTCTCTGCGCGCTCTGCGGTTAAATGCAATCCTACTATTTTACAAAACTGTCGTACGCACCTTTCCAACGGCTATCACCAAAACGTGGTTGCATGGCAAGTTGCTATGTGGTTTGTATTGCTTCACGTTGTTCGTGAGTGCATTGCCGGCATACAGTCAGAATTTTCCTGTGCAAGCCTCTGTGCAATTGGTGCCGCCCTACACCCCGTACCTGGGCGACTACGCGGCCGCGGGAGTAGACAAGATGCAAGTGCAACTACTGCTCAAAGATCTCACTACGTTTGACTATCGTGTGAAGCTGCGTTTCAAAATTGAAGGCGTAGGCATCACTATTGCTACTACACCGGGTTTTAGCGGACCGCCTCTCTTACTACAAGGTGGCGCTCCCCTGCTGCTCACTTCTTTTGAATTGCAACCCTATCTCAACCCCGCGAACCTTGAGTTTGCCGGGCTGAGCAAGGCCGACTTTGTGCGCACAGGTCGCCTGCCGGAAGGTCTGTATCGTTTCTCGCTGGAGGTGCTCGACTTCAACCGCGAGAAAGTAGTATCAAACACAGCACTGGCCACTGCCTGGATCGTGCTCAACGATCCACCGCTGCTCAACCTGCCGTTTCAGAATACTAAAGTCACGCTCACGCAGCCGCAGTATGTCACCTTTCAATGGACGCCCCGCCACACGGCCTCGCCCAATGCAGCTTTTAGCACTGAGTATGTATTTAAGCTTGTAGAAATTTGGCCGGCTGACCGCGACCCCAACGATGCCTTGCTCAGTCAGCGGCCTCTCTATGAAACGGTCACCGATTTTACCCAGTTGGTGTATGGGCCAGCCGAACCACAACTGCTGCCAGGCCGCACGTATGCCTGGCAGGTGACGGCCCGCGACATTGAAAACCGGGACCTCTTCAAAAACCAGGGC
>JAIENH010000443.1 GCA_019751475.1 Cyclobacteriaceae bacterium | reverse complement strand
ATAACCGGAAAAGAAAATACACGCGCTTTGGCGCTGCCGCGTAACACACTAAAACGCCACCGGCAAGCTTATAAGACGTAATTTCATTACCTTTGACTCATGAACTTAAATTTTTTGATAAAAGAAAAGTATGATGACTTTATTAACCTGTGCAGGCAACATAGAGTTAGTAAAATCTATGCTTTCGGATCTTCAATAACAGATCAGTTCGACCCGACTAAAAGTGATATTGATGTAATAGTGGATTTGGATATTGAAGACCCAATTCAATTCGGTGAAACACTTCTTTCATTTTGGGATAATCTCGAAATCTTTTTCGGGCGGAAAGTAGATTTGTTAACGGAAGACTCAATTACTAATCCCTACCTAAGAAAAAGTATTGAGTCTACAAAAAAACTGATCTATGACGGACAAGGAGAGAAAGTATTTGTCTGACGTTTTAAATTCTGTAGATCATATTTTATCTTTTACAAATGATTTAAAATCATTTGATCAATATAAAAGAAATTTCTTAATTAAGGGAGCTGTCGAAAGACACTTGGCTATTATCGGAGAGGCAATCAACAAGTTTTCTAAGGTTTCCAAAGAAAATGTGCTAACTAATGCAAGGCAAATAATAAGTCTTAGAAACAGACTCATTCACTCTTACGACAATGTTGATGACCGGATAATCTGGACAATTGTAAAGCGGCATCTTATTCCCCTGAAAGATGAGATCAAGAATAAAGTTGATTGACCACACCAGCCAATAACAGTATGCTTTGAAGTCTTTTTTTCTGAACGCGACTATGAGTTTATATAAAAACATATACTTGCTACTCTCACTGGTGATCTTGACGATTATTTCGGTAGCGTTGTTCTTGGTGAGCGGTGAGGATCGCAGGCCAGAAATTGATCCTGCCTATTTTAACTTTCCTCCAACGGAGAAAACAGAGCAAGTCACATTGCTCTCGAAGCGCGATACCGTTGACCTGCGCGTAGAGAATAACCGATGGAAGGTAAATGAAGGATGGGATGCAGATGCGCAAATGATCAAAGCACTCTTCGCCACCTTGAGGCAAGTAGTACCCAAGCGACCTGTAGCTGCTTCCATCAAAGACTCTGTGAGCAACTTGCTCAGAAACACCGGCACGCTGGTGCGCCTCATTTCAGAAGGTCAATCAACTGAATTTTTGGTGGGTGGAAACACAGCTAAAACAGAGACCTGGTTTTTGAAAAGCAAGGAAGATCAACCCTACACCGTAGTGTTGCCTGGCTACCGCGTGTATGTAGGTGGTATTTTTGAATTGGAGAAGAATGGCTGGCGCAACAAGCGCGCCTTTGATTTTAACTGGCGCAACTTCCGCCAACTGACGGCCACGTACGCCCGCGAGCCAGCACAAGGCTTTATCGTGGAGATGAAAGACCGCTACTTTGGTATTCAAAACATGCAGGCGGTGGATACCGCCAAGCTGAACAGTTACCTGGATGCCGTGTCGCTTTTGTTTGCCGAGCGCTTCATTCCTACGAACTCGCCAATGGCCGACAGCCTGGTAAAGAGTACACCTTCAGTGAAGATTCAAATCCAGGACATCGGAAAGCGTACCTATTCGCTGGAGCTATTCACACCGCGACCGGGCAACCCCGAGGTGTTTGGCCGCCTGGGTGATGGTGAATGGGTGAGTTTTGCCGCGCGCGACCTTGCGGGGATTGTGAGAAAGAGGGACTATTTTAAGGCGGGCCCTGATTTGCCAAAGTAGTTGTTCACTTGGGGGCCTTGGAGAGAACCTCGGTTTAGTACGCCTTGTTAGTGTTGTGCGAAGAAAAGCGGGCAGTCTACCACCAAGCGTGACAATTCCCCCTTTCATCAAGACAAAATTAACGAAAGCAACAGTTATCCAATCTCATCTCGCTTGTTGGTGAGTCTATTCCTCATGGCAGGAGGTTGTTAATATCATCAACACAAACTGGTCGATGGATTTTATGAGTAATGCACTCCGTTACCAATTTATTCCTGAGGAGTCACCAAGATAACTTCTTCCCGCTCCACAACCACAGCTCCGGCCGGATCTCCTTTTCTTTTGCGCACGTACTTTTTCGAAGTATAAGCCACGGGGCAGAGGCTTTCGTTTTTGCGCTTTGAGTAATACGCGGCCAACGCAGCGCCTCGCTCAATCACATCTTTGGGAAAATTTTTACCCGCCTGGTGCTTGATCAACACATGGGAGCCGGCCACATCTTTCGCATGAAGCCAGAGATCGTCTTTGTATGAATATTTGAGTGTGAGCTCATCGTTAGCGCTTGCGTTTTTTCCCACCCAGATAACATAGCCCTTGTATTCGTAAGCCTTATAGGGAAGTGATTTTACTTGCTCTTTCGCTTGCGGGTCTTTAAGTATGCTTGGTGAAATGTTCTTCAGTTCTCGAATGTCTTGGGCATCATTCACTGTTTTCTGCCAAGCCAGCAGTTGTTGTACTTCGCTTTCCTTTCGCTCAATGGCATTGCGCAGCGTTGCCAATTCAATGGATTGGTTTTTTCCTTTCCGGTAATAGACTTCAGCGTTTTTTTGTGGCGTTAAGTCCGCTTTGAGCTTTATCTCTACCAATTGATCATTGTTATAAAAGTTCCTGACAGTAACACTCTCCATACCCGGTTTGAGTTCGTGGAGGTGTGCCATGAGCAAGTCGGCCCACTGTTGATAATGCGCATCATTTTCGAGTTCGTGCAGTTTGCTTTTGTTCTTTTCCAGGAATGAG
>JAIENH010000285.1 GCA_019751475.1 Cyclobacteriaceae bacterium | reverse complement strand
GGAAGTGATTTTATCTGGGAGAAGGATTAATGACAACATGGGTACTTACATCGCCAGCCGTGTCATTAAATTGATGGCCCAGCACGATCAGCCCATCAAAGGAGGTAAGGCGCTTATTTTGGGATTGACCTTTAAGGAGAACTGCCCTGATATTCGTAATAGCAAAGTAGTGGATGTTATACATGAACTTCAAAGCTATGGTGTAGAGGTAGATGTGTACGATCCGCATGCGGATCCTCTTGAAGTCATGCATGAATATCGTCTAAAACTTTTGTCTGCGCTTGATCGATCATACCATGCGATCGTACTTGCTGTAAGTCACAATGAATTCAAAAACCTTCCTTGGGAAAAAATAAGTAAAGAACAAACAATTGTTTTCGATGTTAAGGGATTTCTCGACAAATCGCTTGTAACGGCCAGGTTGTAATGAAAAAAATTTTAGTAACCGGTGGAGCCGGGTTTATTGGTGCACATACCCTGGTGGAATTGATAGCGTCAGGTTATTTACCCATCGTAGTGGATGATCTCTCAAAAAGTAATTTAACGCTTCTTCGAGGAGTGGAACAACTCACCCAATCCAAGCTGACGTTCTTTCAAGTAGATTGTAATAAGGTAGATGATCTTCGGAAGATTTTTCGTCAGCATCCGGATCTCTCCAGTGTCATTCATTTTGCAGCCTACAAGTCGGTGAGTGAATCGGAGCAACAACCACTGTTGTACTATCGCAACAATCTTGGCTCCTTGGTAAGTCTTTTACAGGTAATGAAGGAATTTTCCGTAACCAAGTTGATTTTCTCGTCATCGTGCACGGTATATGGTCAACCAGATAAAATACCGGTAACAGAGTTGGCACCGTTTCAACGGGCGGAGTCTGCTTACGGTGCTACTAAACAAATGAGTGAAAGAATTTTAGAGGATGAGGTCAAGGCCTCGGCTGACCTTCGCGTTGTTTCGTTGCGTTACTTTAATCCGATAGGCGCTCATCCCACCGGGCTCATCGGTGAACTTCCCATCGGTGTACCCACTAACCTCGTGCCATATGTCACACAGACAGCCGCAGGTCTACGACCAACTCTTACCGTATTTGGTGGTGACTATGATACACCGGATGGTAGCTGTCTTCGCGATTTTATTCACGTGGTTGACTTGGCCGAAGCGCATGTGGCCTCCCTGCAAAAGATCGATCAACTTGATAATCGGTATGAGGTATTTAATCTGGGTACCGGAATACCGGTTTCGGTGCTTCAACTGGTGAAAACTTTTATTGAAGTATCTGGAGTTGATTTGAAATATTCCGTTGGCCCTCGTAGACCAGGTGATATCGAGAAGATTTATGCCGATCCAACCAAAGCCAATAAAACCTTGGGCTGGAAAACGCAACTTTCTATTCAAGATGCCTTACGCGATGCGTGGAATTGGCAGCAAAAATTGAGTCATGCGACCCATTAAAATGGTTGACCTTCAGGGTCAGTACCTTCGTATTAAGCAAGAGATTGACCAGGCAATACAGCAAGTGCTGAATGACGCAGATTTCATTCAGGGCAAGGCAGTACAAGAGTTTGAGGATGCCCTTTCGCACTATATTGGTTGTAAAGCTATCTCCTGCGCGAACGGTACAGACGCATTGCAGTTGGCTATGATGGCGCTTGAATTCCAACCTGGAGATGAAGTAATTGTGCCTGTCCACACGTATGTTGCTACGGCCGAAGTAATTGCCTTGTTGAGACTTACACCAGTGTTCGTAGATGTCGAACCGGATGTGTTTACAATTGATGTCACAAAGATAGAGGAACGATTATCAAAAAAGACGGTAGCAATTGTGCCGGTGCATTTGTATGGTCAGTGCGCAGAAATGAACCCTATTCTTGAGCTGGCAAAGAAGTATAACTTGTATGTGATTGAAGATGCCGCGCAATCACTAGGAGCTGATTATTTTTTATCCCCCGGAAAGGCTGTCAAAGCTGGCACGATGGGTGTTATTGGCACAACGTCTTTTTTTCCATCAAAAAATCTTGGAGCTTATGGAGATGGTGGTGCCGTTTTCACCAACAATGCGGAGCTGGCTGATAAAATCAGAATGATGGCCAATCATGGACAAAAGAAAAAATATTACCATGATGTGATTGGCTGTAACAGCCGACTGGATACACTTCAGGCTGCTATCTTAACTGTGAAGCTTCGCTACTTAAACGAGTACGCCTCCAAACGAAAAGCCGTGGCAGATTTCTATGATAAGAACTTGTGCGATGTATCGGGTATTGTAACTCCTGCTCGGACCACTTATTCTTCGCACGTATTTCACCAGTACACAATTCAAAGTGAAAAGCGAGATCAGCTTAAGGAATATCTCCAAAGCAAGGGCGTACCTTCCATGATTTATTATCCGGTGCCCCTGCATTTGCAAAAGGCTTATCAGGATGCCTCATTTCCTCTGGGTACATTCCCAGCGTCAGAAAGGCTATCAGCTACTGTTCTCTCATTGCCCATCCACACTGAGATGGATGAAGAGCAGTTATCTTATATTTGCGACTCTATTCGCTCACTTTGAGTCATGGCTAATACAACTGTCTACTTTGCTCACGAAACAGCCGTAGTTGATCCCGGCTGTGAAATAGGAGAGGGTACCAAGATTTGGCATTTCTCTCACGTGATGCCCGGTAGCAAAATTGGCCGGAGTTGTAATATTGGTCAAAACGTTGTCATCTCTCCCGGTGTGATATTGGGTGACAATGTA
>JAIENH010000810.1 GCA_019751475.1 Cyclobacteriaceae bacterium | reverse complement strand
GAAGAATAGAGGCCTTTGCTGTCGGTTTGCCAATAGTAAACAATCACACCCGGAGCGGGAGTGCGACCATCGCGCTGATACACCTTACCGGTAACGATGAGTCGTGTGCCTGGCTCATGCCAGCCTGCGCTGGTGTCCACAGCGTTAATGACCTGCGGAATGCCGACATACATCAATTCACATCCATCGCAGCCGCCCCCGATTTTTTTTGATGAGTCGCGCTGGGCAACCGATGTGAGCGATAACAAAAGGAAGAAAAGTAAAATGAGTGATTTCATAGTTTTTTTACTCAACAATACGGCATGGGATAATTCGCGTTGAAGTTTTTTCACTCAAAATAGACCATTGCCAACTTTTATCGACCAACTACAACGCCCTGCTAAGCCTCCTTGCGTTCATTGCTCTAATTTAACGCCATGAATAAATCCTTCCGCAAGTTTTACGTCATTCTCTACTGGGTGCTCATCACGCTGATTGTCTTGTACGACCGCAGGTTTCTAACACAGAAGGCCGGGCTGGGTCATTTTATAGAATGTACCGTTGTGCGTGTGGGTTTGCTGATGGCCCTGGCTTACTTGAATATCTACTTTCTCATACCACGGCTGTTAGACAAGGAAAAAGTCATCGCTTATATCGTGGCCATTGTTAGTGCAGTTGGTTTTTATCTTCTGTTACAGCAGGCTTATGATGTTTATCTCTACGGCTTTGTGCTCGGTGATGAAGACAGCAAGACCTTACAGGCTGCTTCGCTTTATCTTATAGCCACCACCATTTGGTACCTGGTTCTTACCATAGTGTTTCACCGGGCTCTGGAGTGGTATGAACAAAAAAAGCAACTGGAGATACTTGAACTTGAAGTACGCCAAATGAAAGAGCGGGAGGCCGTTCTCGTAAAAGAAGAGAACAGTTCTGAGATGTTTATAAAGTCGGGCACGAAGCAAGTTAAAATTGATATCAATGATGTGCTGTACCTACAGGGGTTAAAAGACTATGCCGTTCTTTTCACTTCGCGTGAAAAACTGATTGTAAAAGGGTCATTGAAAACAATTGAAGACATGTTCCCGCCCGGCATGTTGGTGCGCGTGCATAAATCGTATGTGGTGGCCCAACAGAAAATCACTTCCGTCTCAGCCAGCAAGCTCTCGGTGAGCGGAAAGGAGATTCCTATCGGGAGAAGTTTCCGGGAAAACGTGAATGAGATTCTTAAGAAAGCTGCGTTAAAAACTATCGGTAACTAAAGGCGCGTTAAACCACCTCTTCCAGGAGCGTTCTGAACGACACGGCCTTCTCTCCAAATTTCTTCGTCACCTCCTCGCGCAGGGCCGGGGCGAATTTCTCAATGTAGTGATCGATTTCATTCAGTGAATGGGCCGCATACTGAATGGCATACGATACGGAGTTCTCATCGTGTGTGGTGAGCACTTTGTAAAGCCGGTGACTAACAAACAACTTGGTGCGCATCACATCGGGTATGTGTGTTTCCTTCATCCATCGCAGCCATTCTTTTTCGATGGCCTTGTCCACACCGGTGGTCACGTTGTAAATGAGCATGGCCAAAATTACTGAACGGTGCCCGGATAACAAATTGATAAACTTGCCGTGGCATTCACTTCGCATGGCGTCTGTAGATTCAACCTAAATTTTAAATACGATGAGCTACTACAAAACCATTGATGGAAAGAAAATGGATGGCCACTTGCTGGAGATGGCCGAAGAGGCGGTGAAAGGTGCCGGAGACGGGCGCATTTCACGTGCCGATGCGGAGATAATCTTAAACGCAGTGAAAGACGGAGGTGATTACACAGAAGTGGAGAAAGACACCATGGAATACATACGCGACAACTTCAACTGGACAGAGAGCGCAGACGATTGGTTTCGCAGCCAGATTGCCACGTGGGCTGCTAAGGCCTGAAGTCTTTCGGTTACAATTTCACTTCTTCGCGGTGCTTCACAGGCACTCGTAGCGGAAATCCGTTTACCCTCAGCTTGATGCTGCCGGTAAACTGAACATCGTATTTTTTTCCACCGAGGAAACTGAGAATCGCATCCATCAGGCCAATCTCTTTCATATTTAGCTGTACTTCGAGCGGTACAGTAAACTCCGCATTTCCCTTGATCAGAGAGTTGAGGCCCTGATCAACATGGGCAGCCTTCTTGCCATCCACCGTCACATCAATGTCGATGTGCTTTAGGCGCATGCGGGTGGCGTTGGGGTTATAAAAAATCGCATCTGCTTTTAGGAGTGGATTGCCGCCCGGGCCGGGCACCACTTCACGGATACTTACTGATTTAAGCACTACCTGCTCTTTGGGCACGCAGCCGGCCAGAAGAATCAATAGAAAAAAAGTCAGTGTACTAAACTTCCGTTGATAAGGTGTCATGGTGCAATCTTACAATATTCTACTTTTGTTTGAGCAACCATGATGCCAAATCAGTTTGAACAAATTGCCGATGGGTTGGCCGAGGATGGTTTTTCCCTTGTTGATGCCTTTCTTACCCACGAGGAAGTAGCTGCCATTCTGCAAACAGAAGAGGTCCTCACACGCGATAGTCGCTTTAAAAAAGCGGGCATCGGCCGGCAGCAAGGCAAGCAAATCAATGAAAGCATCCGCGGGGATTACATTCATTGGCTCGAACCTTCCACGTCCTCACACGCTATCGGTTTGTATTTTAATAGGCTTCACAAATTGATCGACTACCTCAATCAAAGCTTATTCCTGAGTCTGAAA
>JAIENH010000700.1 GCA_019751475.1 Cyclobacteriaceae bacterium | reverse complement strand
ATTAACCTTCCTAGTAAAAATTTCAACGGCATTATTTCCGTTCAGGGCGGTGATATCTCGATTACCGGATCTGGGCAACTGCGGAGCCTGCAAGGTAATGGTATCGTCCGGTTAAATGGAACATTTCAAGTGTCAAGGGTCAATCTATCGGGCGGGTCGCAATTAGTGGCTCAGCAGGGCTCCACACAAACATTTACCGATAAGATCATTTTTGCAACATCAGCCACCAGCCGGGTAATCTTGAAGTCTTCGGGAACACAGCCTGCATCATTCGGTTTTACAGACTATTACAAGTTATGTTTTGATAATATCGATGTGACCAGCATAAATATTGTTGGCAACTCCATCGTGAATGCTGGGCCAGGAGGTACACTTACCAGTGCCACCGGATGGGTGAAAGCAAATTGTTCTGATTTGGTGTTTCCGGATTTTAGCATCAGCAATACCTGTGTAGGCTCTTCTGTTTACTTCATTGACAAAAGCTCAGGGCCGATTAGTTCACGTTCGTGGAATTTTGGTGATCCATCTTCTGGCACTAACAATGCTTCTTCGTTGGTCAACCCGCTGCATTTTTATGCTACCAGCGGCCCCTTCACAGCAACCTTGACCGTTACCGGTCCCGCAGGCTCACGCCCTATTTCTAAAACAGTGACGTTAGCCGCAAATGCTTTAAGTAGTAACTCGGTTCAAATGAACAATGGTAGTTTGATCAGTACAACGCTGTCTCCAAGCTATCAATGGCTCAGGGATGGGCAGATCATTTCCGGGGCTACATCTCGTTCGTATGATTTCAACTTTACTCCCGGTGAATATTCTGTACTCATTTTTAATGAGACCTGTAATAGGCGCTCAAGTCCTTTCTTGATTACAGCCATTGAAGATGATCCTCCCGCTCCAAGCCAGGTTGTCAAACTTTACCCTAACCCTACCTCGGAGGTGCTTCAAATAGAGAGTGCGAATGAGGTGCTATCCCTTTCCATCCTTGACGCGCTGGGTCGGGAGTTTCGCTCGCCTTACGAAAAGACGGATAAAACTCGCTATCGCGTGGATGTGTCTGCGGTGCCTTCGGGACTATACATTGTAAAGCTGTCTACTTCTCTGAAAACAGAAGTACTCAAGCTGGTGATCAGAAAGTGATTAGAACCAATCTCAAAAATACTTTTAAGTGCTTCTGTCATTCCGTCCCGATGAATCGGGATAATCCGGAATACCACGTTAGATGCGCTAAACTTGGGATTGCGGGTCAATGCCCGCAATGACCGTTTTTGAGATGGTTCTACTTAATCAAGTTTCTTTAGATAGTTCTCTACATAATCTGTCACACCTTCTTCCAGCGTATGGAAAGGTTTTGAATAACCGATCGACCTTAGTTTATCCATACTTGCTTCGGTAAAATACTGATACTTGTCCCGGATGTCGAGTGGAGTGTCTATAAATTCGATCTTCTCCGGTTTGTCCATAGCCTTAAAGACAGCTCTTGTCAGGGAAAGAAATGTGCGGGCCTTTCCAGAGCCAAGATTGTAGATGCCGGAGTCTTTGCGATGATGCATTAAAAACATGCACACTTCGGTCACATCCTTCACGTAAACAAAATCGCGCATTTGCTCACCGTCCTTATACTCCGGGTTATGCGACCGGAATAATTTCATCATGCCGGTCTTGCGTATTTGGTTGTATGAATGCCACACTACGGATGCCATCCGTTCTTTATGATATTCATTCGGCCCATACACGTTAAAGAACTTTAATCCTGCCCAGAAAAAAGGAGTAGCTTTTTGCTTCAATGCCCATACGTCAAAGTCCTGCTTTGATTGCCCGTAGGGGTTTAAGGGTTTCAATTGTGTAATGGTTGACTCATCATCGTCATAGCCAATTTCACCCAGGCCATACGTGGCAGCCGAAGAAGCGTACACAAGCGGTATTTGGTATTGAATGCACCGGGTCCAAATGTCTTTCGTGTATTGGGTATTCAGGCGGTTGAGTTTGTCTTTGTCAAACTCAGAAGTGTCAGTAATGGCACCAATGTGGAAGATAAACTCCACCAACTCTTGGTTTGTATCCAGCCACTCCATGAACTGGTCAAGGTCTACACGTTCTTGTATGCGCAGTCCCTTCAGGTTCAGGTTTTTCACCGGATCGTCAAAGCGATCTACGGCAATAATAGCATTGAAATTATCCTGGTTAAGTCGCTGAATGAGTATGCTGCCGATGAACCCGGCAGCTCCGGTAACGATGATCATAGCTTATTCGATTGGGTCGATAACTTGAATTCCTTCGCGCAAAGCGAATTTCTTTAATAATTGATCTGAAACAACGAAAGAGCTTATCTCTTCCTGAACGTGAATGGCAGATGCCAGTTGAATCGTGTCAAGTGTTCGGAGAGGGTACTTGCCTAAAATCTCCAAACTTATCCTACGGATACTTTCATCAAATTCGATGAATTGAAAAAACGTAAAATCAACAAGTATTTCCTTTTGTATTTGTAGAAACCCCTTTTTATCAAGATGGTGTGATTGCAATAGCCGGTGAAATGCACTCATACACTCCAGTTGAGTTGTAGCCGATACGTAGACGGCTTGCGCATTTTCTAAAAGGGTGCTTACTGCATCGCTTCCTTTTTCAATTAGATATCGCTTGAGCAATGCGGAGGAATCAAAGAAATAAATCATTCCTCGTCTCTTATCTTTCTAAGAATTTTTCCGGTTTCAACCCCACGCTTGA
>JAIENH010000228.1 GCA_019751475.1 Cyclobacteriaceae bacterium | reverse complement strand
GAAATAGTATTCCTGGTCGATGTTGAAAAAAACTGGAAAAGCGTAGGCTGGGCGTTTTCTACAGATACCAATTATTCACGCCAGGTATGCCACCGGTGGGATGAAGTAAAATCATTCGCGGATACAGTTGGGTTTCCCGCAGATGCTGTAATTTTATCCACTCCTTCATCGCTGCATAAGGGCTTGCAGTCAGAAGTGGAATTGCAACAACTGACTCAAAAATACCTGGACATGTTTGGTGAGGTGACTATCGAAACGGATATGCGGGCGCATCTTAATACAAAACGCAGAGGTGTGATTGCCCAAGCGCTGGATAACCTTGTATCCGTAATCTTTTCTATTTGCCCTGTTTGTCAAGCACCTGGGTTTACGGTGACGGAAACGGAGTATGGTCTGCCATGTGAGCAATGTGGCACACCCACGCGCTTACCAAAAGCTTCTCACTGGTCGTGTCAGATTTGTCATCATCATGAAGTGAGACCAGTGGCTTTTGCTTATTCATCACCTCAATATTGCGACCTGTGCAATCCGTAGAAACGAAAGAAATCGTTGGACAGGTATGGAGCATTCTGCAGCAGAATTTTGATGATTTTTTAATACAGTTTAATAAGGACACCGATCTTGCCGAAGAGCGATTTATCAAGCGTGCATGGCGGCAACAGCGGGCAGGTGCCATTGGCCGGTCGGAGACTATCCGCAAGTTTCATGAACTCACCTTCCGCCAGTTATCTGAACTGGGAACTGTTTTGGATGAACAATGGGATGAGGCACTCACCTTGTTTGAAGATCATTACGCACCGACCAATAATTTTTGTCTTGCGCAGTCATTTGCACTGCAAGCTGTGTATCGTCTTGTGCCTCATCGGCCCGAACTTTTTTTCAGAATGGAAGTACAGGCAACCAGAAGTATTTTTTCTCACTCAATCGATGTGAATGGTGGAGAGAAACTCGATGGCTCGTTCCTCGAATTATTAGAGCAGCTTCCTTTTGCAGGGATCATCCTTCAAAAAGAAGATACGGCTGCAAAATTGGCCCGGTGCTTCGAAAGGATTACACCGGCCATTGCCACCAGCATGGTGTTTCATCGGGCGCTGTTTTATCGCAACAAGCACGCCTACCTGGTTGGCAAAGTATTTTTTAAAGATCATGACATGCCGATTGTCATTCCGTTTGTAGGCAATGACGAAGGCATTGTGGCTGATGCCCTGCTGACTACACAAGATGAACTTAAGCGCGTGTTTGCGTTCAGTCGATCGTATTTTTTTGTGTCATCCCATTTGCCGGAAGGCAGCGTAGAGTTTTTGCTTTCGCTGATGCCTTCCAAATCAAAATCACAACTCTGCCTCAACCTTGGCTATCAGGACTGGGGCAAGTGCCAGGTGTATCGCAGCTTGTTGCAACACATTCAGCACACACGTGAAAAGTTTGATTTCGCTCCCGGTATTCCAGGATTGGTAATGATCGTATTTACATTGCCCACTCACGACATTGTGATAAAGCTGGTGCGTGATACGCCACGTCCACCCAAGGATACAGATCTGAGTGAGGTGCTTGAAAAGTATCGAATGGTGGCCCGTCATGACCGCGTGGGTAGGTTGGCGGATGCGCAGTATTTTCCCAAGCTTACGCTTCCGGTCGATTCATTTGGTGATGCATTGTTGAATGAATTACATGAAGAAGCGCCTGGTAGCATTACCATCGAAGGACGTTGGATCTATCTTACCAACGTGTTGATTGAGCGCAAAATGGTGCCGCTGAATTTGTATTTGAAAGGGGCAGACGCGGAAACCAATCGACCTATTGTAGAAGACTATGGACTTGCCATTAAAGAAATGGCGATGGCGAATTTGTTTCCCGGTGATTTGTTGATCAAGAATTTTGGCGTGACACAGGAGAAGAGGGTGGTCTTTTATGACTACGATGAAATGAAACCGTTGACGGAATGCCGCTTTGCCAAGCTTCCCCCACCACGCAATGAAGAAGAAGAATTTGACCGCGAGTCGTGGAGTGGAGCTAACGACAGCACGATTTATCCCGAAGAGTGGTCGCGATTTTTGATGCCTGCCGGACCGATGCGCGAAATGCTAACCCATGCCCACAAGGAAATTTTTGAGAGTACATTCTGGGATCACTGGAAAGATTTCCATACCAATGGCAACGTGGTAGACGTAGCGCCCTACAGTCCAAATTTGTAAGCGAGCACTTCATCTTATTTATCCGCGGTGTTACTGACAGTTGATGCAGGCTACCAATAAATAAAATAGATTGTTAAATTCGAACTCTATTTAGAACAACTATGAAATACAGTTACGCATCATTCATTCTGGCGATTGTGCTACAGTCGTGCAATTCCCTCAAAGTGACCACAGACTATGACCGCCAGGCGGATTTCAGTCGCTATAAAACCTACAACTTTACACCCGCAGCCGACCGCATGGCTGTGAGTGAGTTGGTGAAAAAACGTATCACGGCTGCTGTGAGTAAGCAAATGGAGGTCAAGGGATTTACGCTTTCTTCCAATCCGGATGTGCTTGTTGACCTGATGGTGAAGACCCAGGAAAAAGAGACAGCAACAGCCACTACCACCACCTCGGTGGCAGCTTTGGCAGGCGCTTCCGGTTCGGTACAGGTTTTTCGACCACGCATGTGGATGTCAATACCTACGTAGTCGGCACACTGATCGTAGGCATAGTCGATGCAGCAAAAAGTGAATTGGTG
>JAIENH010000129.1 GCA_019751475.1 Cyclobacteriaceae bacterium | reverse complement strand
TAGGCCTGCAATCGGTTGGGTAAAATTGTCTCAATGCTGCGGGTGCGTATCTCCAGTTTCTTCAGCTCAATTTCTTTATTAATGAACGACCGCACCATCAGGTACACCGCATAGAGCACCACGGTAGCGGGTATGAGTATTTTTCCGTATTCAATCAATACATCCATAGGAATCTTTTGTACTGCAAAGGTGTTTAAAAATAGTTAAATTTGACAGGTGATACTTTTACACGGAAACCCTCATTATCATGAGCACTGAAAAACTTAAAGAGTATCTGCACCAAATAGCTGACCAGGTAGATGAGAATACGCAGGTGGAAGACATTTATGATCAATTGGCGCTGCTAACGGATATTGATCAATCGGAGGAAGAAGAGAGACGCGGTGATGTGCTCGACCATCAAGAGGTGGTACGAAAATCAAAGGAGTGGCTAGCATAATTTGGACGAAGCGACACATCCAGAAATCCAACTAAAGAGAGTTAAAATATTTAATCAACTGCAACAGGTGCGTAACAAATTGATGCGAAGCTATCGCACGAACAAATTTTGGTATTCCAAATCATATGACTGCTCGTGCGATGATGAGGCGATGATTCTAGCCCCGGCCTTAAGGCCGGGGCTACTTGTCAGAGCTATGTTTGCGCGCCTGCGAACTGAAAAAGGACATATTGCTATTTATCGCGCAAGGGAGTAAAAATCTTTTTAATGCCCCATCAAGTCAATTTGTTATGCACCAACTACAACCCGTTTCTCTTTCTCCCAAGGCAGCCGAAGAAGTTCGCAAGATCATGCAAACGAAAAATATTCCGGCTGAGTACGGCCTTCGCATTGGCGTACGCGGAGGCAGCGGGTGCGGAGGAGCTAAGCTCATCATCGGTTTTGATAAGAAAAAAGATTCCGACCTAACCTACGAGGCGGAAGGCATTACGGTGCATGTAGATAAGAAGCATACAATGTACGTGATCGGAAAGGAAGTTGACTTTTACGAAGGGGCTGATGCGCGGGGCTTTATATTTGTAGAAGCTGGGCAAAAAGCCAATACCGCGCCTGTCGCGAACTAAGAAGCTTTCGCGCGATTGACCACCACACTGGCCTTCTTGCAAACGCCCCCAATGGGTGGATTGAACTTGGAGATTTTTACTTCCACAGCTTGTGCAGATGGAAATGCTTCGAGCGTGCGACCGGCAATAGCATAACCCACTGTCTCTAAAAGCTTGGAAGGCTTTGCCATCTGTTCTTCCACAATGGCATAGATATCCTCGTAATTCAAGGTACCTGTTAACTCATCGCGAAAAGCAGACGCATCAAATTCGATCTCTACGGCAATATCTACTTCAAACTTATTGCCTGAAGATCGCTCGTGCGGATAGACACCGTGATAGGCGTGAAACTCAAGACCCTCCAGTACAACTTTTCCCGTCATGCCACTTCGTCAAAGAACGAACGGAGCGGTTCCGGCTCGGGTACCAGCGTAGGTTTAGCCGGCTCGGGTTGTGTGTGCAATATTTTTGTTTCAACCGATGAAGGGAACGCCATCTTTTTTACTTCGCGCTTGGCAGCCACCACATGATCATCCACATTAAAATTCTTGCCGGTGTTGCGTGCGCGCTCCACACGGTCAATCACTTCGTTGGCAAGTCGCTTCAGATCATCGGCCAGGTTGTTGCGCTGCGACTCAAGCATTTTGTATTGATGGGCCAGTTCCTTCAATTGGTCTTCCATTTCACCCAGCAGTTGCTTGGACGTATCGTCTGCCTCCTCGATTGTATTTTTCGCTTTGGTCTTTGCTTCGTTGAGCATGGCTTCCGCACGAATTTGTGCTTCACGTAAGTGAAGTTCAGCTGCCTTGTTGGCCTGGTCGATCACGTTGGCACCCGTGTCCTCGGCTGTCTTTAGTGTCTTGAAGAGAGAAGTCTCCACTTCGCGCAGCTTGGCTACTTCGCGCTCGCATGCTTCGAGTTTTAGTTTCAATTCTTTTGATTCATCCATGTTGCGCTCCCATTCCTGCGAAAGGGAAAGCAAAAAGGCGTTGACTTCATCCTTGTCATAACCACGCAAGGTGCGCTCAAACGTCTTCTGACGGATTTCGAGAGGTGTGATTTTCATTGACGTAGGGGTTTGTTAGTTTAAAAAATTACGTCCCAAACGGAAATCGTACGATCATCGCTGGCGGTGACCAACTGCTGGTGAAACGAAGACCAGAGCAACTTATTTACCGAAGTGCCGTGACCTGCGTGCCGCGCTTTGTCAATTACTTTCAGCAACGTCCGGTCGGCCGTACGCCAGACCTTGATCGACTTATCCAGGCTGCAAGTTACAAAATGTTTGCCGGTTGGGCTAAAAGCGATATGATTTATGGCAAACAGGTGGGCCGCCACTTCTTGCATCAGCACCCCATCGTTCCAGGCTTTGAGGCGGGCATCACGCGAGCCGCTCAATAAAAGCTCAAAATCGGGAGTGTAGGCAAGGGTAAAAACCGAGTTATTGTGGGCTTGCCATTCCCTTTTCAGGGAAAAATCATCCAGTGAAAACACTCGAATAAAGTTGTCGCTGTAGCCCACAGCCATTTCTCCGGCCTGGGGATTGATTGCAATGGTACGAGCACTTCGTTGCGAAAAGGTCAAGTGTTTTTTAATGGTTAAGGTAGGCAAATCCACCACGGTGACGGAACCGTTGCCTGATGCAATCAATAACTGATTTTGGTAGGATTGAATG
>JAIENH010000378.1 GCA_019751475.1 Cyclobacteriaceae bacterium | reverse complement strand
GGTTAGACCAGTTCCAAATCTAATTAAATCAATCAGTTATCTTTACAGATAATCCCCTAATGCATAATCTGGGATAATAAAAAATTTGTGAAACGGTCTGGTGTTTGAGTTGTTGCAAATTGTAGAGCATCTCTGTGATGCTCCGTAGTAAATAAATCCTAAAACGCAGAGATCGAAGCCCCACAGAGTCAACGTTATCAAGATAGTGCTTTCAACCGCTGCAACAATGGCGGATGTGAATAGTGAAAGAAGACGTAAGCCGGATGCGGAAAGAGGTTGCTCAGGCTGTCCACCGAAAGTTTCTTTAGTGCATTCGCCAGCGCCTGGCCATCATACGTCTCTTTGGCGTAGGTATCGGCTTCAAATTCATTCTTACGACTGTAAATGCTCATCAGTAAACCGGTAACACCCGATACAGGTGAAAAAAGTATGGTGAACGCCAACAGGTTCAAATGAAGAGCCATTTTTGTTCCGCCCAGGGCAAAGGATACCTGTTCATTATAAACTATCAGCGACAACACCCACAGCATAAAGAAAATCTGTACCACCGACAGGATGTATCCAAAGATGATGTGCTTCTTTTTAAAATGCCCCACTTCGTGAGCCAGTACCGCCACCAGTTCTTCGGTAGTGTGATTGCTGATCAATGTATCGTACAATACAATTTTCTTTTTCTTTCCAATGCCGGAGAAGAACGCATTCGCTTTCTTGGATCGCTTTGATCCATCCATGACAAAGATATTGTCCAGCGGAAAACTGACATCTTTCGCAAAAGCCTCGATGGCTGTTTTCAATTCTCCATCGGGCAGGGGTGTGAGCTTATTAAATAACGGCAGCAGCAGCGAAGTGTAAAACATGTTGATTAGCAACACGACCAATGCGGCAATCACTCCAAACCAAATCCAAAAGCCAGGACCGATTTGTTGAATGAGAAAAATGAGTAGCGCCAGCAACGCACCACCCAGAATGGCCGAGAGTACATAGCCTTTTAGTTTGTCGGTTACAAACGTTTTGAGAATAGTCTTGTTGAAGCCATACTTTTCTTCAATGACAAACGTGGCATACCATTGAAAAGGAAGTGTGATCACATCGGAGACAATCGCCAGCACACCAAAGAATGCCAACGCGCGCCAGATCTCCTGCTGGAAATAAGGTCGCAGTACTTCATCCAGCCAGCCAAAGCCTCCGAAGAGAAGCATGAGAAGCGACAATACAATACTGAAGGCAGATGTAATGAATCCGAACTGTGTTTGCTCACGGTGATAAGCCAGCGACTTTATGTATTGCTCAGGATTATAAAACCCGGCAACATCCGGAGGGATGTCGTTGCGCTGGGCGCGAAGATTAATGTATTCAAGTACCTGGTCGGCTAGGTAGCCCACTACCGTGATGCCGATGATCAGGTACAGAATGGTTGTGGATGTCATCCTTAGGGAGCGAGATCTTTTTCGGCAGCTGCCACGGCAAAGCCTTGCCAGTTGGCCGAGCCGACTACTTTTTTATACAACTCTTGTGCTTTTGCCGCATCGCCTTGGTACGCATACCAATTAGCAAGACCATAGAGTTTAGTCACTTCAATCAGGGACATGTCTGCAATGGGTTTGTTTACATCCACCAATTCTTCAGGCTTGATCAGACCTTTGTAAAGTAGTAGTCTCCGGTAGTACGGATACTCTTTGTCTTCAATTTGAAAGTCAAGCGTAAATGGTTTCAGGAGAGCTTCAATTTTATCTTTTTGACCGGAGCGTTGGTAGGCATTGTATAACCAGTCGCCTGCCCCTGCTTTATTTTTTCCTTCCTTGCAGGCAGCGTAACTTTTTTCATAAGCGCTGGCTGATTTGTCGTACTCTTTGTTTAGAAAGTAATACAGGCCGATGTGATACCAGATTTGATGCTGATAGGTAGCGGTTGGTTTGCCGGCCGCATCATATTCCCACACCTCTGGTTGCGAACGAATAAGTTCCTCTGCTTTATTGAGATCAGCAAGAGCATTGTCCATCTGCCGGAGGTTTAGGTAGCGGTGCCCTCGATGACGATATAGTTTGAACGATTGGGGAAACTTGGCTAGTCCTTGCGTGTAGTTGTCAATGGCAGCTTTGAATCTATTTGTAGAAACAAGCTGCGCACCGATGGTGACATAATCGTCTTCGGTGAGCTCGGCCTTACTTTCTACAAGCGCTATGACGCTGTCGCTTTTAATCAAGGCTACCGAGTCGGCAGGCTTGGAGAAAAGTGGCGTACCAAGAAAGGAGATTGCGTCTGGCTCAGGTCCGATTTTTGGTGATTCGTTTTGCTGGGTCTTTGTGGTGCAGCTAAAGCAAATGATGGCGAGGATGAGTAATAGTATTGATTTCATAGTATTCTATTGAAGTAGTTTTGATAAAGCAGTGGTAGCCTTCTCAAAGTTAAATTTTTTAAGTTGCTCACTCATCATCCGTTTAATTTCAGAATTACACAAGTTGCCGATACTTCCTTCATGGGTGTGATGAAGATTGGTAGAATGGTTAAATCGTCCTTGCTCGATTGATTCTCCTACTTTTTTGTAAGCATCCCGAAAAGGTACGCCCTGTAAAACCAATTTGTTTACTTCCTCTACGCTAAAAAGATATTTGTATTTTTCATCGTTCAGAATTCCATCGTTTACGCGAATATTTGACAGCATCAAAGCAGTCATGCGCAAGCAATCGCGCAGAACTGCAAAGGCTGGGA
>JAIENH010000123.1 GCA_019751475.1 Cyclobacteriaceae bacterium | reverse complement strand
CGTTGTGGCCTGGATTGTGGACTGGATTTTCGAGTTCAAGGTCTGGCAATGGAAAAAATACAATCATTACCCGCCCTTCGTTGCCTAAGCGCTTCCTTACGGAATCAGGTACTGAGTAAGGCGAAGGGTACGTAATCCCGCAAGGCGAATCAGTGACTCCCGTCTCATAATAAACGGGTATGTTAAACTCATTTCTGCCTGCCATCTTGAGGAAGACAAAAATCAAACCGGGTAGCGCCAGCGCCAGAAACAAGTACAGGAGTTTTTTCAATAGCTTGAAATAAAAAAGGCTAACGTACTTCTACCTTAGCCTTGTGTTGGTTTCTTAATTAAAGCAATCAGTAGCTGATGATCTTGGTGCCTTCGTACACAAAGGCAACCAACATCCACACCACAAATATCATCGGCACCAGTACGGCCCAGAAAAGTACTTTTACTTCATAGCGCAAGTGCATGAACTCGCCTACGATGTAGCCCGCTTTAACAATTGTCAGTAACACGAAAAGAAATGTCTTCGCGGCACCGTGAGGAAGTGTAAAAGCTATGATAAATTCGATCACAGTGATGATCAACAGGATGCCGGCCACTCGCCACAATTTTTTTATCTTCTCCTTATCGGGAGGAAGTACCATTACCTGAGGTTCTTGATGCGCCATTGTATCGTCAATTAAATTTTATACGAGATAGAAAAAGGTAAACACAAATACCCAAACTAAATCCACAAAGTGCCAGTACAAGCCAACTTTCTCCACCATCTCATAGTGGCCCCTGCGCTCGTAAACACCCGTAACAGTATTGTAGAAAATAAGGAAGTTCAGCAACACACCGCTAAACACGTGGAATCCGTGAAAGCCCGTGATGAAGAAAAAGAAATCAGCGAAAGCGGGCGGGCCATATTGGTTCTCCACCAGGTTTGCCCCATAGATCGTACGCTCTACCCACTGTCCGTTTACAAATTCTTTTATCAGCGTGCCGTTGTCAGTGCCAATGATAAAGTGCGTCCACTCCCATGCCTGGCAGCTAAGGAAGGTAAGACCACCAAGGATAGTCCACAGCATCCACTTCTCAACAGCAAGTCTGTCCATGCGATGACCGGCTTCTACCGCCAACACCATGGTAACAGAACTCATAATGAGGATGAATGTCATGATACCCACGAACACGAGTGGAAGCTCCACACCGTGCAGAAAGGGTACCGCTTCAAATACTTTTTCAGGAATTGGCCAATGGGCCGTTGACATAAAGAAATCCTTCACAGTGCCTGTGTAGGCCGGATTAGAAGTCCTTACCAGACCATAGGTGATGAGGAGGCCGGAAAACGTAAACGCATCCGACATGAGAAAGAACCACATCATGAGCTTGCCGTAGCTCGCCCCCATGGGTGAAGTGCCGCCATCCCATACACTTTTACCGGGAGAAACTGCGGCCGTTGGTTGTGACATAGAGTAAGGTTTTCAGGTTACTATTCAGTCGCTAATCTACTACCGAATCGGAGAAATACCAATGAAGTTCTTAGCGATTTATGGTCAAAAATATGAATAAATAAATCCAGAGAGCACCCAGAAAATGCCAGTATGTAGTACACATTTCTATTTGCGCCATGTTCCGGGAGTTTGTGCGGAGTTTGAAGGCAGAATTGAGGGTGATGAGCAGAAACACAACAGCACTAATGATATGCAAGCCGTGGAGTCCGGTGAGCACATACAAAAATGACCCCGAAGGATTACCCACCAGGTAAATGCTATCGCGCACCAACTGGCCCCAAGCCATAAACTGGCCAACCAGGAATAACAAACCCAACAAAGCCGTGATAACCAGCATTGATTTAATCCGCTCTACCTGATCTTTCTTAGCGGCAAAGTAGGCCAACTGCATCGTGATGCTGCTTACCACAATTACCACTGATGTATAATAGAACAGCGAAGGCAATTCAAAATACAGCCAGTTGCCCTCTGCTTCACGCACGATGTAAGCAGAAGTAAGCGAGGCAAACAACATCATAACCGTGGCCATAAAAAGCCACATGGCAAACTTCTTGGGGTGCATCGCCAAGGGTTTCCTGGGCTCCTCTACAATCTTCATCTCACCGGTTAATCCCTTATCCATAACTCAATCAAATTTTATCTAACAAATACGCAATCTGCACGATGGGCAAATACAAAAACGAACCGAACATAATCCGCAGAGCCGACTGACGACTTCCAGTTTTCATTAGCGAAAATGTCTGAGCGAAAAAAGCTACTCCGCAGATCGTAGCAACAATAGCTGAGTCAAGGCCCGTCATGCCAAACTTGGCTGGCAATAATCCCAACGGAATGAGGAACATGGTATACACCATAATTTGAATGGCTGTATTTAAATCCTTTCCGCCACCCGATGGAAGCAACTTGAACCCAGCTCGCTTATAATCATCATCCGCTACCCAAGCGATGGCCCAAAAATGCGGGAACTGCCAGATAAACTGAATGCCGAATATGATCAAGGCCTCGTGGGTTATCTGGCCGGTGGCTGCAATCCATCCCAACAGCGGAGGAAAGGCACCGGGAAATGCGCCCACAAAAACTGCGATAGGCCCTACCCTTTTCAACGGGGTGTAAACAAAGCAATACAATATGAGGGAGAACAGCGACAGAAGAACTGTAATCGGATTGGTAAAGATCCACAGCATGGCAAGGCTTACCAGCACACAAAGACATGCAA
>JAIENH010000215.1 GCA_019751475.1 Cyclobacteriaceae bacterium | reverse complement strand
GTTTAACGTACCATCATTCAAATTAAGATTAGAGATGATATGACTTGGCGCTATAGAGACTGTAGGTGTGCTCCGAATAATTGTAAGTGTATTTAAATTCGTACCTCCTAATGAAATACTTGCGGGAAGAGTGCCACTTCCGTCAATAATGATGGAAGATGAACTGTTTGTCTGAATAGTACCTCCTGCTTGAGAAAAGTCGCCACTAATTGTTAGCGTATTTCCATTCAATATCAATGTACCTGCTTGATGCGTAAAGGTTCCAAAGTTCTTGATCCCTAAATTACTACCCAACGTCACCGATCCCCCGGATGTCCGGTTAAGAACAAAACTATTGATAATTGTACTGCCAGAAAATGCAAGCGTTCCAAGTGAACCTGTGCCCCCCACAGAAATGTTTGAATTAGTGGTTGTTACCAAGGAGTTACTATTCGGTGTAAATGTGCCGTTAAGGGTAAGGGTATTCGACCCTACCTCAAGGTTTCCGTTATCAAGTATTAATGAGCCTACGATTACGAAACTAGCTGTAATGGCTACGTTGCTCGAATTATTAATTCGAGTAGTCACACCCGCCCCGGTAGGATGGCCATCCCCAATAAATTGTTTACTCGCCCCATTGTAGGTTACAGTAGACCCACTATTGTAAACACGATTTCCAACTGTATTGCGAATATTTCCAGATACGGTGTTTAATTGAATAGGTCCATTTGGATCCGTTGAGCCAACTCTCAGTGTTCCATTATTAGTAAGAATACCTGTTCCCACAATAGCGGAAGTACCCAAATCCAATATGGAGGAAGATGAAATGGTATAGTTTATCCTGCTACTCGCATTACCAGAATTTGAAAATGTCTGAATATTCGTGCCATTGAAATTTATACTGGCTGTTGCGGATGAGTTTGCCGACAAAGTACTCGATGAGTTAATTGAAAAGCTACCAAGAATATTCATTGTGCCTACTCCCCCAGACAAGCTCGCCAGATTAAAGGTTGTGGCTGCAGCTGGTATCATGGAAAAGTTACCATTCACTGTAATGGTAGTACTGGTTCCACTGGTAGTGACTGTGGATGTTGCAGCGGCCGTATTTTCAATGCGCAGATTTCCACCCACTGTAACTGCATTCGTGTTACCCGTGGTAGAAAATACTAATCTCCCAGAGCTGTTAACGATCAGGTCTCCAATAATACTAAGTGTATTACCAGAGGTATTATCAAATAATCGAAGTGTTCTGGATGCTCCACCTGTTGCCGAAACAGTTAGATTGCCACTGATATCAGTAAGCTGCCCACCTAGACTGATAAATGTTGATGATCCTCCTGATCCATTAGGGCAATCCCAGGTAAAATGATGAAACGATTGTCCCACAAAACCCGGGGCCGTAGTATTACTTGTATATCCAACAACTTGACATGTTGAACCTGTATTCCATCTTGCCTGTAAAATGTTTCCCGCGGAAGTAGTGAAATTATGTCGGTATATGCCGTAAACTTTAGTGTTGGTAGCGCCATCATTAAGAAACGAACTGCCCTGGTTAGCTACCAATGTCCCATACACATCCAAAAATCCATTCCCACCTAAGCCATCATCAACTATTTCTAAAACACCATTAAGATTAAGTGTTCCTGTTGAAGCAATAGTAAGGTATACACCAACATCTACTGTTACGTCCGTGATCGTAGCCGAAAATGAAGCCGGAATAGTAACATTGTTTTGCACTAATGCCGTCTGGCCAATAGACGGAAAACCAGAACCGGCTGTATTGTTCCCTGGAAATCCCCAGGTAGCACCCAAGTTCCAATTTCCATCTTGAACTGAGGTAAATTGGGAGAATGCTCTAAAAGAAAGCAAGCCAATAAAGCCAAGCAATAGTATCAGTTTTCTCATAGCAACCCAATATTTACTAATTCTACAAAAATAGCCAAAACCTTACATGTTTCATACAGAGCAAGGACGTTATGTAACCTTGACTCCCCTTATAACTGAAATGATTCTGTCTTTATCAGCATCCGTCAATTGTGTAGAGGAGGGTAAACATAAACCTCGTTTAAATAAGTTGGCACTTACACCTCTTTCATAAGCCGGGAAGGGACTAAAAAGGGGCTGGAGATGCATTGGCTTCCACAGCGGTCTGCTCTCAATGTTTTCTGCTTCCAAGGCTAAACGAATCTTATCTGGATTAATCGCTTGATTATCAGATGATTCTATTGCTATACAAGTAAGCCAGCGGTTAGAAAAAGATTGGGTTAGTTCAGGCTGAAAGGCTATTCCAGGAATTGATGAAAGATTTTCTTGGTAAAATTCAAAGTTCGCCCTTTTTTGGCGAATTCGTTCATCCAATTTTTTCAATTGGCCTCGGCCTATTCCAGCAGAAATATTACTTAGTCTGTAATTATAGCCTATTTCAGAGTGCTGATAATGCGGGGCAGGATCACGGGCTTGGGTTGCTAGGAATTTAGCCCTTTTAACCCATTTTTCATTTTCAGAAACAAGTGCTCCTCCTCCTGAGGTTGTTATGATTTTGTTGCCATTAAAAGAATAAATACCAATATCCCCCAAAGTGCCTGATTTCTTACTATTAAAGGTTGATCCTAAAGACTCAGCAGCGTCTTCCACAAGTGGTATTTCGTACCGTTTTGCAATAGTCAAAATCTCATCCATTTTTGCCGGCATCCCGTACAAATGAACCGCTATAATGG
>JAIENH010000037.1 GCA_019751475.1 Cyclobacteriaceae bacterium | reverse complement strand
GCCCTTTTGCTTTCCGCAGCATCCGCCACTATGCAGATGCGGTGGGAGGAAACACCTTCCATCGGCTCACGGATCAAACCCAGGAAGACATTGACTTGCACGGGCTGTTTGCCTGCATCGACCGGACCACCAGTAAAGTAGGCCAGCAATTTCTTTTCAAGAAGTTAATTGAGCCTACCAACCTTCCTCACGATCCATCACAACCGTTCATTGAATTTTTTGCAGCCAATCCTAACACGCGCGAAGAAATCCAGCTTGAACTGACAAAGCTTAATCATCCGGATGCCTACCTGATTCCTACGCTACTGCAAAACAAACTACTGAAAAGGCCCAGGTGGTTTTCATTTCTATTCGCCTACATAGCCGCTGTTGTCTGCTTGATTTTGGTGTCATTCAAATTTCCTGTGCTCGCTATTGGGTTGATTATTCCCATAGCAATCAACATGCACATTCATTATTGGAACAAGGGCAACACGTTTCAGTTCTTACGGTCATTCCCTCAATTGAATTTACTGATCAATGTTTCGAAGGCTATTTCCACGAAGGGCGAACTATTCCGCAACCAGGCAGTCGAAAAAAGTATTGCCGATCTCAAATCCTTCCAGCAAAAAGTAAGTTTGATTCAGTTGGAAGGCTCAGGTGGTCTTCAGGGTGAGTTGAGTCAACTGGCTACGTATTTGATCGAGATCATCAAGGCCGTACTGCTGGTAGAGGTTTTCGTTCTGTTCCGCGTAACGCGTGAACTGGAAAATAAACAAAGCGCTATCCTGATTTTGTTTGATTATATCGGCAGCCTGGATGCTTCACTGTCCGTGGCATCCTTGCGAGCCGGTACGCTGAAAACGTGTGTGCCCTTGTTGACATCCGCCAAAAAAGAAATCATTGTCAAAGGCCTGTATCATCCGCTGATTGATAACTGCGTTGCCAACGATTTGTCCATTAGGGGCAAGAGTATCCTGATCACAGGCTCCAATATGTCGGGCAAGTCAACCTTTCTTCGCGCGTTAATGATCAATTCCATTTTAGCCCAGACCATCCACACCTGCTTTGCAGAGGAGTTTACCGCTCCTATCCTGAAGCAGTACTCGTCCATCCGGATTGATGACAATCTGTTTGAAGGAAAAAGCTACTACTTCCAGGAGGTGAACATCATGGGTTCGCTTTTAGCGGAAGTTGAATCGTCTCATCAAAACCTGTTTGTACTGGACGAAGTATTTAAGGGCACAAACACTGTAGAGCGAATTGCGGCTGCGAAAGCTGTACTCGCCTATTTGAATCGTCATCACCACATCGTAATCGTATCCACTCACGACATTGAACTAGTGGAGCTACTGGCAGACGACTACGACTTGTATCATTTTACTGAAACGATCGAAGCCGACACTCTTCACTTTGACCACAAAATCAAACCGGGGCCTATCACCACGCGAAATGCCATTCGGCTATTGGAGCTGTCAAACTACCCGGATGCCGTCATTCGCGAAGCACAACGCATCAGCGCTACGTTAAAGCTACCTGGGACATCGAGTGGAGAGTAACGCGCTGTCGCGTAATTTTTTATACTTTAGTCCATGCGTATTACGTCCTTTCTCTTTCTCATCATTTTTCTTGTCAGCTGCACACCAAAAGCGGATCAAGAAAAAACAAAACTTCGTACACACGTTATTCTGCTCGGTACCGGTACACCCAACCCAGACCCTCAGCGGTTTGGGCCAGCCACGGCTGTAGTGGTGGATGGTGTGCCTTACATCATCGACTGCGGGCCAGGTGTAGTGCGCAGGGCCACAGCCGCTGGCATCGATGTAACCAAGCTCAATCGTCTTTTCATCACACACCTGCACTCTGACCACACCACAGGCTATGCCGATTTTGTGCTCACACCTGCCGTGCTCGAACGCAGCGAACCACTGCGCGTATTCGGACCGGCCGGCACGGAACAACTCAACAACCACATTCGCGAAGCCTACCAGCAGGACTTTGACATTCGCATCTTCGGACTGGAGAAGGGTGACTCACTGGCCTACCAGGTTCAGGTACAAGAGATTCAACCCGGTGTTATTTATCAAGACGAGCGCATTACCGTCACGGCTTTTGCTGTGAAGCATGGCTCGTGGAAGGAAGCGTATGGTTTTAAATTTGCTACACCCGATCGCTCCATTGTCATTTCGGGAGATTGCACCTACAGCGAGGAGATCATCAACCAATGCAACGGCTGCGACATCCTGGTGCACGAAGTGTTCTCAGAAGACGGCTACTCACGCAGGCCGCCCAAGTGGAAAACCTACCATGCTGACTTTCATACATCCACCTCGCAGCTGGCGCAATTGGCCAACCAGGCCAAGCCCAAACTGCTGGTGCTCACACACCAACTCATCTGGGATTCATCAGAGAAAAAATTACTGGAAGAAATTACAAGTCGCTACGCAGGCCGCGTAGTGTTTGGCAAAGACCTCGATGTGTATTGAGGAGCGATTAATACACTACTTCCACCGTATTTCGCTGCGCGTTAAGCGTCCAGAATTTTTCTGCTAATATTTTCGGAGAGTGTGTCGTGCTGTTAAGTTGAATCCAGCCGCCAATAGTGACGGTTCCCACAAATACACCTTCTTTCTTCAACACCGTGTGCAACTGTAGCGCCAGGTTGCGAATGCCTGCCTTGCCCAATGAAATGGACGCCATATCAGGATTA
>JAIENH010000517.1 GCA_019751475.1 Cyclobacteriaceae bacterium | reverse complement strand
ATAATGTCTGATTCGCCACCGGCATAGCGCTTGATAACACTTTCCAGTTTCACGAGCGAGCCAAGCTTTTCTTCGTTAAGGGCGTGATTGAAGTAGATGCCAAATGAAATATCGCGTTCTTCTGCGTCCTGGAGCAATTGACGATAGCGTGGCTCAAAAATGTGCAATGGCACCATTTCTCCCGGCAGGGGAAACAGCGTAAGGGGAAACATAGGAATTCTTACCTGTGGTGACATGGCTGAAATAACACAAAAATCTCCGAAAAGTTATGACCTAAAACCGGATTAAATAGTGAGGCTGAACGCCAAAGTGCTTCTGAAGTTCGTTTTCGCCCGGCAAAAATGACAAATTGATGATAAAGGAATAGCCCGCCACAATGCCCCCCAGTTGCTGCACCAATTTACCCGCTGCCGAAGCCGTGCCGCCCGTAGCGAGCAAATCGTCATGAATAACAACGCGTGCCCCGGCCTTGAGTGCATCTTCGTGCATTTCGATTTCGGCTGTGCCATATTCAAGTGAATATTGTTGCCGCAGTTTTTTGAACGGAAGTTTGCCCGCCTTGCGCACCGGCACGAAGGGAATTTTCAAGCCCTCGGCTATCATCATTCCGAAGATAAAACCTCGCGCCTCTACAGCTGCAAGCGCATCCAGGTGAAGCGGCCTGAAGTGATCAACAATGGCTGTCACCACCTGCTCGCGCACGGGTGGATTAGCCAGTAACGGAGTAATATCTTTAAACATCACGCCCGGTTTGGGAAAGTCTGGCACATTGCGCAGCAACGGTCTGATTTTTTCGGATAGCTCCATAGTCAGCAAAATAGTAATTTTACCTTGTGCTACAATTACCACAGAAAAGATAGCCGCTGCATAGTTGAAAATTATTCTGAGCATATGAAAATCACCACACGCATGATTTCGGACGAGGTTTTCGAATCATCCAATGATAACAATAACCGTGTCACGATTGACATGCGCAAACGCGAAGACAAAAAAGACCTTTCACCCACCGAGTTGGTATTGGCGGCCGTAGCGGGCTGTGGGGCGGTAGATATTGTGGTGATGCTTAAAAAGCGGAAGAAGACCATCCAATCGTTTATTATTGAAACCGATGGCACGCGCAGGGAAGAAACCCCGCGTTACTTCACAAAAATCCATTGCACCTACATTGTTACCTCACCGGACGTAACCGAAGATGAACTGTATAAGTCAGCCGGGCTGGCGCTTGAAAAATATTGCTCGGTTGCCTCATCCCTGAATGCTAAAATTACGTGTTCAGTGCAAGTCAACCGAACCTGATGCTGCGACTAGACCATTACGCCAAGCGCTACCACGAACACCTCGTCTTACAATTTGATCACCTGACTTTTGAAAAGGGCGCCTATTGGATCAAGGGTGAAAACGGGTCAGGAAAAACAACACTCTTCAAATCCATAGCCGGTGTCATTCCCTTTGAGGGAAGCATTCAGTTTGCTGATGGCATTGATGTAAAGAAGAATCCGAAAGAATACCGCGGTCGAATCAGCTACAGCGAAGCGGAACCCATATATCCGGGATTTCTAACATCAAAAGACCTCATTCGATTTGTAGGCAACATCCGAAAATCAGATGATCACCAACGCAAGAAATACACAGAAGCCTTTGGCGTGGAAACCTTTCTGGAAAAACCAGTTGAAACATATTCCAGCGGTATGGTGAAAAAGCTGGCGCTCACGCTGGCCTTCCTGGGCTCACCCCAACTCATCATATTGGACGAGCCCCTCATTACACTTGACGGAGCTACACGACAAGTGTTGTTTGATATGATAAAAGAAAAACTTGCGGAGAACGTAATCTTTCTTCTCTCATCGCACCAGTCCATTGCACCCGAAGACGTAGAGGTGACGGGTACCTATGAAATTCAAAACAAAACCATTCAACAAGGGTGAGCTACATTATCCGTGTACTGAAGCGTGTATTGGTTGATGAGTTTTATCGTACGCATGCCGGCCTGTTTCTCATCGTGCTGGGCATATGCTTTGGGTTTATGAGTGGCAACGAGCACATGGCACTGGCGCAGTTTTTTACCGGCTCTCCCCTGCTTGCACTCATTCCCATTGCGGGTTGGCTTTTGTATGCTATAATTATCGTAAGCTTCAACCGGATAGAGTTGACGAAACCGGAAAACAATTTTCTGCTAACCCTGGTAGAACTTAGCCCCGGCATGCGATGGTTCGCGTTGATTAGCACCAGCGCGCAGGCTTTTTTACCGGCAGCACTCTACGGACTTTTCCTTATAAAAATTGCGTTTTCTGTCAGGCAATTTTCTTCCATTGTGGTGATAGTGGCTGGTTGTGTGGCACTGATACTTTTAATAGCCTTGGACCTTCACCATAACTTGCTTCGCCCAGGCAGGGAACGGAAGACAGGTTTGCTTAAAAGAATTACCAATCGATATGTAACGAAACCGTTCGCCTGGTTTTACCCGGAGTGGATCACCCGTGCGCAGCCCTTGATGGTGTTTGGTACAAAACTATTTTCATGCCTGATCATAGCAGGTGTCGGAATATTGTATCACTACGATACGTACGACCAGCGTTTCTTTCAAATGGCTTGCGTTCTGGCGATTTCAGCTAACATGGTACTGGTTTATCACTATCACCGGTTTGAAAATGTGCACCTCATCATGCTGCGAAGCCTACCC
>JAIENH010000733.1 GCA_019751475.1 Cyclobacteriaceae bacterium | reverse complement strand
CGGCCGTCTTTAACAGGTGGTACGTCAGCAGCGTGGTGGTAGTCTTGCCATTCGTGCCAGTAATGGCTATAATTTTTCCTTTCAGGAACCGGCAAGCAAATTCTATCTCGTCAATGATTTCAATTTTCTTTGACTTGATTTTCTTGACGATCTCCGCCTTGTCGGCAATGCCAGGGCTCTTGATAACAGTTTGGGCATTAAGTATTTTTTCCTCGGAATGCTTGCCCTCCTCAAACTCAATTTGCTGTTCGAGCAATTCCGTTTTATATTTTTCTTTTAGCTGCCCCTGGTCGGACACAAACACATCAAAGCCTTTGGCCTTAGCCAGAATGGCCGCACCGGTTCCACTTTCACCTCCACCCAATATGACAATTCGGTCTTTCATCGGAGTTTCAGGGTTGCAAGACTTACAATCGCTAACAATATTCCCACAATCCAAAAGCGAGTCACGATCTTGGATTCATGAATGTTTTTCTTTTGATAATGATGATGAATGGGTGACATGAGAAAAATCCGTCTTCCTTCACCATATTTCTTTTTAGTGTATTTGAAATACGAGACCTGCATCATGACAGAAGCGGTCTCAATAAAAAAGATACCGCACAGCACCGGGATCATCAGTTCTTTTCTCACCGCCAATGCCACCACTGCTATGATGCCTCCCATCGACAAGCTGCCCGTGTCGCCCATGAAGACTTGTGCCGGAAAGGCATTGTACCACAAAAATCCGAGGCAAGCGCCTACGAAGGCGGTGCAAAAAATTACCAACTCACCGAGGTGAGGAATGTACATGATGTTGAGATATGAGCTGAAGTCTACACGGCCAGAGAGGTAAGCGAAAATGGCGAGCGTAAGTCCGATGATGGCAGAAGTACCTGCAGCCAACCCATCAATGCCATCGGTAATATTAGCACCGTTAGAAACTGCCGTGACTATGATAACGACTACGAGTGTGTAGATCAACCACGTAAAGTTTTCTCCGATGAATGGAAGAATTCTGCTGTAATCAAATTCGTTGTTCTTAAAAAACGGTACTGTTGTCTTTGTCGACTTCACATCTTGATAGGATGTAGGCTCGTTGTCTGAAACAGCTACTTCAGTAGATGCCGTTGGCTTTACTTCACGCACCACTACATTTTCATTAAAGTAGAGTGTGAGTCCCACAATTAATCCAACCGATACCTGGCCAACAATTTTAAATCGTCCGGCAAGACCTTCCTTGTTCTTCTTGAAGACTTTGATGTAATCATCCAGGAAACCAATCAAGCCAAGAACTATGGTGGTGATAATTAGCAGCACCACATAGACGTTATCGAGTTTTGCAAAAAGTAATGTAGGGATAAGAATGGCCGCCAGAATGATGATGCCACCCATCGTTGGAGTTCCTTTCTTTTGCATCTGACCTTCCAATCCAAGGTCGCGAATGTCTTCTCCAATTTGTTTTCTCCGCAAGAAGGCAATGAGCGACTTACCAAACGTGATAGTGATGAGAAGTGAAAGCACGGCTGCAGCACCCGCCCTAAACGAAATGTACTGAAACAATCCTGCTCCAGGGATGTCAAAGTTTCGCTCGATATAGTCAAACAGGTAATACAACATATTTTTCAATGAGTCAATAACTCAATTCGTCAATGGCTTTGGTGTCTTTGCGGTTGAAATAATTTTACTTATAACTTTTAATATTGATTCAATGTCTTGTAGCAATTGGCCTGGCTTAGGATAGTCTTTGGCAAACGAACATAGCTCCAGCCAGTACTCGGTTTCCTCAGCCTCCTTAATTGCGATTTTCATTTTATGAATGAAGTCAGCCTTACTTTCTGCTCCTTGAGCCTCTTTCACATTTGCACCAATAGAGCAGCCAGACCTAAGCACTTGATCAGAGAAGCTAAATCGTTTTTCAGATCTTAGCTTTTCGGCAAAAACCATAATATCCAACGCAAACTGGAGGGTCATTTTTACAATCACGTTATCCTTATAGTTTCTCATTGTCAAATTTTCCAATTGAACATTGTTAATTAGAGAACATTTTCAGCATACGACTCAGTACTTCCCGGTCATCAAATGCATTCTTCACTCCTTTTATTTCCTGGTACGTCTCATGGCCTTTACCGGCAACCAGAATAATGTCTTTCTCCTTAGCCATCATGCAAGCCGTCTTGATAGCTTCTTCGCGATCCACCATCACTAATGTTTTTTTGGCTTCAGTTGGACCTACACCTTTTTGCATGTCGCGGATGATTTCCATCGGGTCCTCATCGCGCGGATTATCAGACGTAAAAATTACTTTGTCAGAATACTTGCACACGATGGCCGCCATCAGCGGACGCTTTGTCTTATCGCGATTACCTCCGCAACCCACCACGGAAATCAATTGCTCCTGGCGTGTGCGGAAATGGGTAATCGTCTCCAACACATTCTTCAATGCATCGGGTGTATGTGCATAATCTACAATGGCGGTGAACCGGGCGCCTGGCTGCACAAGTTCAAAGCGGCCTACCGCACCTGACATGGATGAAAGGCGCAACAACGATTCCTCTGGGTCTTCGCCCAACAAAACAGTGGCACCGTACACGGCCAGAAGATTGTAGGCATTGAAATCACCAATCAGTTTGAACCACACGTGACGGTTCTCCATTTCAAGCTCCAGTCCTTCGATGGAGTTAGTAATAATACG
>JAIENH010000048.1 GCA_019751475.1 Cyclobacteriaceae bacterium | reverse complement strand
GGATGTAGGAAGTCAGGCGGCCGTAATTTTGAGTGGAACTGATCCGATGCGTGATGCTATGACTATCTATGATACCCTGATAGATGATGCACGAAGAAGCGCCTTGATTGAAGGCGGACAGCGATGGGTGAAAGAGCACCCACGGCAATGGACGGCAACAAAAATTCTCAATCTGCTGGAAGCAATATGATCAATTACTTGAGGAGAAAGCGCATGGCCTTGCGGCAATTCATCTTTGAGACTCGCAACCGGTTGTTGTCTCCTCAATCTATTTTTGAAAACATCTACAAGAAAAACTACTGGGGCGATGGCGAAAGCTTGTCGGGTACGGGTTCCAATCTTTCACAAACGAAGCATGTCATCAAATTCATTTCAGCGTTAATAAAAGAGCGTCAGATCAAATCCATTCTGGATATCCCTTGCGGGGATTTTAATTGGATGAAAGAAGTAGACCTTCAGGGTGTGGAGTATACGGGCGGAGATATTGTCTCGTCTGTCATTGACCGCAACAACGCTCGATACAATCGCAAAGGTGTTTCTTTTATTCATATTGATTTGCTGACGGATACGTTGCCTGAGGCCGATCTCATGCTCGTGCGCGATTGCCTGGTACATTTTTCAAACGAACATGTATTCATGGCACTGAAGAATATGGCCAATTCCCAAGCCCGATATCTGTTGACCACTACTTTCCCCGGAAGGGAAAACGTTGACATCATCACGGGTAGCTGGCGCCCGATTAATTTAGAAGGCGGACCATTTGGGTTGCCGCGGCCGCTCGTTCTTTTTCAGGAAAAGAATGAAGAGTCAGCGGGTGCCTACGCGGATAAATCATTGGGTTTGTGGGAAGTTGATGCTCTTAAAAAATTCTTTGGAGTATGAAACCGGCTCCGCGAAAGAGAATAGCCGTACTGGGAGGAGGTGCCCATACCATCCCCAGCTACCGCAGGCTCTTGCAGCGACTGTCACGTGAGAATGACATCGTTGTCTTCAGTGAGTTTTTTCTGCCATCGCAAAGCCATGTGCCGGAGTATAAACTCAAATGTGTGCCCACCCTTCGATTTCATCGTGTTCAGAAGTTGTTGTTTTTTCTCATGGTATTTTTGAACAATGCCAGGCGAAGGTTTGACATCATTCATTCTCATTCTACTTACCCATCTGGATTTACTGCCATTATTTGTGGTTGGATTTTCAGAACCCCGGTCCTAGTTTGTCTCGATGCGGCTGAGACCATTGGCATCAAAGACATTGGTTTTGGGGACGGACTTTTTCAGCGCAAGCTGAAAATCAATCAATGGGTTATCCGAAAGGCCACTGCCATAACTGTCCTTACCCGATTCCAACTTGAAGGACTGACGCCTGATGAAGCGCGCACCAAAGCGCGGGTTATTCCACGCGGCATTGATGCAAGCTTTGCATCAAGCGGTAAAGATCATGAACCCGGTGACCCGATACGCTTTCTTAATGTTGGCTACATTCATCCAGTGAAGGATCAGGAGACAGCGTTGCGAGCTTTTCAAATCATCCAGCGACAGCGACCGGCTACCATTACGTTTGTTGGGCAGGATTATGAGAACGGAAGATTACAACATCTCGCGCATGATCTCGGAATTAATGATCATGTAACATGGCGCGGCTTTGTGCCTCATCCTGAAATGCGCCCCGTGTATGAGTCAGCTGATGTGCTTCTACATACATCGCGGTATGAAAGTCAGGGACTGGCGGCCCTGGAGGCCATGGCAATGGGTGTGCTTGTGTGTGGAACGCACGTAGGCCTGCTCGCGGATCTCTCAAACGAATGCTGCACAACAGTACCTGTGCGAGACCACGAGGCACTGGCTGCCCTCGTGATAGAGTTACTAAACAATCCGCAAGAAAGAGAACGCCTGCGCACCAATGCTAGAAAATGGACAGAACAATATTCACTTGAATGGACGGCCAACCAATACGAGCAATTGTATCAGGAGCTGGTACAAAATTGAAAATGCTATTTCTTAATCATCACCCACGGAAATGCAGGCTGCTTCAGGCCCAATAATTTTTTTACTCGTTCGATCATTCGCGATGGATCAAATAAAAAAGTAGGATTGAATGACATGAGATCATTTTTGCTATGATGATAATAAAGGGTCTTCATTTCAGGATAGCCCAACGATGTGAAGTAAGCCTCCGTGCGATGCCGGGCGTCTGCAATCCCGGAAGGTGAATACAGAGGCGAATCTATAATGTGAATCTCACCACTTACCGTAAGTAGTTTCTTGCATCGCTCAATAAGCGCTGAAAGATCCTGAAAGTACTGTATGGAAGCGGCTAGAACAATACAATCAAAATAATTGGAAGGCATGGCTGGTCCAAAAATATCAGTATAAATAAACGTTAACCGGTCGTGCAAACTTCGAAATACTCGTGCAGCTTGAGTCAGTTCTTGTTCGTTGATATCCTGACCCGTTACTTCAATTCCCAAACTTTCTGCTAACCTGTGGCTCAGCCAACCATTTCCGCAGCCAATCTCTAGTAATCTTTTTTTGGAGGGAGATTTTTTCAGATAGTTAATCAATAACTCGCTCGATGCAGTTCGCAATTTCCACTCATGGGCCAGAGGATGGTCAGCGTGTAGCTGAGGAAGCATAGCAACGGTTTCATCGGGATAGACGCGGTGCTCTTTTT
>JAIENH010000675.1 GCA_019751475.1 Cyclobacteriaceae bacterium | reverse complement strand
TACCGTCAAGGTAATGGTCCAGGCCTGGTTTTCGCCAATTTCATCAGGGCCAAGCTGGATTTGCACTTGCTGGCCGTGTGCAGAGACGAAGAAAAACCCGAAGAACACCGAAAGGATTGATTTTAGCACTGATTTCATCATTGCAAGTTGTTGTGCAACCTATTTGCGGAGACAAATTTAATTTTTCTTTTAACTCAATGACTGGTTATCTACTTTCACCGTTGTAATACGGAAACCGGCAACGGCCGGGTACACTCAAAATCAGGTTATGTTGAATTATTTCAAGACCGTACTCACCCGCGTGAGTTTTGATGTGCGGCTCTTTGAGAAAGAGTTGCGCAAGGCCATCAAAACATTGATAGCCGAAGAAGTGCAGGAGCTTAAAAGATGGTGTTATGCCAACTTTGAAGACCGTCAAGCGATTTTAAATCGCTGCTTTGAGTAAGAAACACAACAACTAAAAACTGGGCCCCGTTATCGCGGGGCTCTTTTATGTGTGGCCTGCCGTACGGGTTTGTCTTCTTCAAGAAATTTGATGTTTCTTTCTAGCCCTTCGAGTTTCGTTCTTTTTACGGCCGACTTTTTAAACAGCTTTTCGAAGACATCTTCGGTTATTTCGCGCCAATCCTGTCGAGTCATTCCTTCGAGGTCAGGGTGGGGAAGAAATTTTTTTTCTGCATGAGGTTTTGAAAACCTGTTCCACGGGCAAACATCCTGGCAGATGTCACATCCAAAGGCCCAGTTTTCAAATTTTCCTTTTACCTCTGTTGGTATTTCCTCTTTCAGTTCAATGGTGAAATAGGAAATGCACTTGCTTCCGTCTACTACATAAGGGACTGGGATGGCGTCTGTCGGGCATGCGTCCATGCAGGCTGTGCACGTGCCGCAGTAATCTTTCACCGGCCCATCGTACTCCAACTCCAGGTCGAGGATTAATTCCGCCAGGAAAAAGAAACTTCCCATCCCTCGATTGAGCAGCAGCGAATTTTTTCCTATCCACCCCAGGCCTGATTTTTTTGCCCAGGCCCGTTCGTGCACTGGTGCCGAATCCACAAAGGCGCGTCCGTTCACTTCGCCTATCTCTTTGCGAAGCATTTGTAAAAAAGTTTTTAGCTTTTCTTTAATGACACCATGATAGTCTTCACCATAAGCATACTTCGCAATTTTTAGCCTGCCCTCCGTAGCCTTGACGAAGGAGGGTCTGTCTTCTGAAGCCTTGGCGAAGGAGGGTTTGACCTCCGAAGCTTTCGCAAAGGAAAGTTTACTCTCTATATCTTCCTTGAAGAGATCCTTTTCGGGAAAGTAGTTATACACAAGGCTAACAACTGACTTTGCTCCATCTACCAGCAGTCGCGGGTCAAGCCGCTTATCAAAATGATTTTCGAGGTAGCCCATCTTGCCTTGATATCCGCGCTTTAACCAGGCTTCGAAGCGAGGAGCTTCTTCTTCTAAGAATTCAGCTTTAGAAATGCCGCAGAATGAAAAGCCTAAGGAGTGGGCTGTGTCTTTGATGAGCCGTGTATGTGTCAGTGAAGAGCTCAACGCGAATGGGATAATCGTATCGTTTTTTTGTATTTTTTTATTTCTGACCTCAATTCTTTTTTGAGTTCCGCCTCGGTTGGCAGATATAGTTTGTACTTAGAAGCAAACAGTCTTTTATTTTCCTTTAATACTGAGTACTTAACGATCGTCTCATTTTTCTCTGAGCAAAGAATAATGCCAAGGGTTGGATTATCAGTCGGCTGCTTGATTTCTTCTTCGAAGAATCGGACATATAAATCCATTTGACCGATGTCTTGATGCGTGAGCTTGCCAATCTTCAGATCAATTAAAACGAAGCATTTTAAAATGTAATTGTAGAATACCAAGTCTACATAGAAATGTTCGTTTTCTGCAGAAATCCGCTTTTGCCTCGCTACGTATGAGAACCCCTTTCCGAGCTCTAACAAGAAATTCTGAATGTTATCGATGATTAGTTTCTCCAGCTTGCTTTCAAATAAGTCAATGTTTGGTTTAACCTTAAGAAACTCCAGGATATAGGGATCTTTTACAAAGTCAAGTTCATCAAATGGTATAGTTTTTTTATCGGCTTCAGCCTTTATTTTCTTTTTGTTTTGCGAGGATAGAATCCGCTCGTATGTAAACGTGTCAATCTGCCGTTCAAGTGATCGTGTGCTCCAGTTTTGATTAGCAGATTCATTCATATAGTAGTGTCGTGCCTCTTTTTCTTCCACCTTTAAGAGAAGCCGGTAATGTGTCCATGTCAACTCTGGACGAATCACTTTGCTGATCTCCGCCAGCCAATTTGTAGATTCATCACGCACTGCGTGATGAATTGATATTTTACCGGTGGATGCAGATTTGTCACGCACTGCGTGATGAATTGGAAACGCTAAATAAAATTGGCGCATATAGCGCAAGTTGCTTTCTGTGTAGCCTTTGCCCAATTTCTGACTGAGTTTGCTAGCCAGTTTTGTCAGCAACTCTTGCCCATAGCGGGCGCGATTACTGCCTCTTTGTTCTTCTTCCACAATCCGCTGCCCTACTTTCCAATAAGCTATCACCATGGAAAAATTAACTGACTGATAGGCAAATCGCCTTGACTGATTTACAATATAGACTACGTCATTAACAAGGCTGCTTTTAACGAGGCTGTCTTTTTT
>JAIENH010000432.1 GCA_019751475.1 Cyclobacteriaceae bacterium | reverse complement strand
AAACATAATCTCCTGCGCGCGGTAGCCTGCCCGCAGCGCCAGTTGTGCCTCCTGGATAGACACCACATCCACGCCCACACCATTTTGACGCATAAACGTGAGAATGGAAATATTGGTGAGGGCCTTGGCTGCGTACTTGATCTTGACATCCGCTTCCGCGAAAGCGGTCTTCAGCGACTGTATTTGCTGAGTGATTTTGGCGGCATCATATACATAGAGCGGAGTGCCAAACTGATTGGCCAGTTCCTGAAACGATACGCCCTGGAGGTGATAAGTCCCGTTGGTGAATTGCATAAAAAAATCAAAGCGCCAAATATACGGCACCCGATTGGTTTGGGATGATTAACTTTGAGCAATGAAATTATTTTTTCGCCAATCGGGCCAGGGCCCTGCCCTCATCATTTTGCATGGCTTGTTTGGATCTTCCGACAATTGGTACACGCTGGCCAAGACCTTTGCGCAAAAGTTTACGGTTTATGTTGTCGATCAACGCAACCACGGCCAGTCGCCACAGAGCGATGACTTTAACTATACGTTGCTCACCGAAGATCTCCACGAACTCATCGCAGCTTCTGAGCAATCTTATCGTGGTGGACATTGTGCCGAAAAGCTACCCCGTGCATCACGATGCTATCCTGGAGGGATTGAAAAAAGTACAACTGCACACCCTCACTTCGCGAACGGAAGCTGATAAGATTTTGGCTGCGTACGTTCCCGAGATGGACGTGCGTCAGTTTTTGTTGAAAAACCTGGCACGCACCAGCAGTGGAGGCTTTGAATGGAAAATTAATGTGAACTCCATTGATCAAAACATTGAGGCCATGGGCGAAGACTTGGTGTTCCCAGGTATGTATACCGGCCCGGCTCTGTTCGTGAAGGGTGCGCGATCAAATTACTACGTACCCGGTGATGAAGACCGCATCAAGAAAATTTTTCCGAAGGCAACCTTTGTATCGTTGGATACCGGCCACTGGGTGCAAGCCGAGCGCCCCGAAGAGTTTGCTCAACTCATTTTAGAGTACCTTGCATAATGGATGATTTTCGAAACATACTTTTTCTGGATATTGAAACGGTAGCCTGCACCGACAACTACCAGGCGCTGGACGAGCGCATGAAAGTGCAATGGGCGCGCAAGACTACTTTTTTTCGGCAGCGCGATGAATCGATGACGGACGAGGCGCTTTTTCACGAAAAGGCTGGCATCTATGCAGAGTTTGGAAAGATCATCGTGGTGGCGATTGGCAAGTTTGTAGACATGGAAAATGGCGAGCGTGGACTGAAGGTTCGCTACTTCGCCAATCATGATGAGAAAGCACTGCTGTTGGAGTTTAAAGCGGCTCTTGATAAAATGGATCAGACGCAATTGAAGCTGTGTGCCCACAATGGAAAAGAGTTTGACTTTCCATACCTCAGCAGGCGCATGCTGGTGCACAGCATTTCATTGCCTGCGGTCTTAAATCTTTCTGGAAAAAAATCATGGGATGTGCCGCACCTCGATACGCTGGAGTTGTGGAAGTTTGGCGATTATAAACATTATACTTCACTGGATCTGTTAGCAGCCATCTTTGACATTCCCACGAGCAAGAGCGAACTCGATGGCTCGAAAGTGAATCAAGTGTACTATGCAGAGAAAGACTTGAAGAAAATCGGTGAGTATTGCGTGGGCGATGTGGTGGCCGTGGCACAGGTATTTCTAAAATTAAAAGGACTTGGGCTGGTGCGGGGGGAGAACATAAAGAACTAATACACCCCTTTCGGGGAATTCAACATTTAAGCGGTGAAAATCACACCGCACGACTAAAACGACTATATGTCAAAAAGGAAATTCAAAGAAAAGAAGGCGAAGAAAGAGAAGCAGATGAAGAAGGCCATTCACCAGTTGGTGCTGGCGCTGCTAGAGGAGAGCCCCGGCAAAGTGTTTGACTTCAAACAGATTGCCCGAAAGATTGGCGCCAAAAACAAAGACGCCAACAGAGAAATTTTCGATGCGCTTGAAAACCTGGAGGAATCGGGTACGATCAAAAAACTTCCGCATGGCGGATTTACGTCTACCAAAAAATCGGAGACTCTCACTGGCCTGGTGGATCATGTCAATCCGCGCTTTGCGTATGTAAACACGGGAGTCGAGGGGCAAAAAGATGTGTACGTGCGCACACGCGACCTGGAGTCGGCCTTGCATGGTGATACGGTAGAGTTGGAGATACTTTCGAAACGAACAGGTGAAAATCCGGAGGGCCGTGTCACGAAGATAGTGAAGCGGGCCCGTATCCGCTTTGTCGGGCGGCTGGAAACTTCACCTAATCGCTTTGCTTTTGTAGTGCCTGACTTTAAAAAGATCTACCAGGACTTTTTCATCTACCAGGAAAACATCGGAGAAGCAAAAAACAACGACAAGGTATTATTTGAAGTCACCCGGTGGGGTGATGGCGACCGCAGCCCGGAAGCAAAAGTGATTGAGATATTGGGTAAGACAGGGGAAAATGAAGCCGAGATACATTCCATTATGGCGGAGTTTGACTTACCGTTCCGCTTTCCGGAGAATGTGTTGCACGAGTCAGAAAAAATTAAGGATGAAATCACACCCGATGAGATCAAGAGGCGATGGGACTTTCGTGATATACTTACATTTACCATCGACCCGGAGGATGCCAAAGATTTTGATG
>JAIENH010000488.1 GCA_019751475.1 Cyclobacteriaceae bacterium | reverse complement strand
AATAACCGGATTTTGCACGCAGTGAACAAGGCCCGGCTGAAGGATAGACGTAAGTGCAAGATCGTTTATAACCTGGTCGCTAACAATGGCATTGTCGATGAAGAGGTTGTTACCGTAACCATTGCGTGCTACGAACGCGAGTTGCCAATTGGTAGCACCGGTAAGTCCGTCAAGTGAAATGACCTCTGACTTGCGCCACTGCGACTCCGATGAAGGCACAAAAGAATTTGACGTGCTCGCAGCAGTGGCCAATGCAGTAGAAGTTTTATCGTACAGCAAAATCGCCTGACTTAAGTCGGTATTACAGCCGCGCAAGGCATACACCTTGAGTCCGTCTCCCGCCTCACCCGGAAATTGTGCATACGCCAAATCAAACTTCAATTGCGACCCGGAAGGATTTACCAGCGGAAAGGCCGGAGTAATTAACCAGTCAAGTGTACCTTCATTTTCATACGCATGAAAGTTCATGTACATAGCCCTGTTGGTCACGCTATTGTCAGGTGCTACCACATTCGCCCATGTAATGTTTCCGTCAGGATTAATGATTTGCCAACCGGGAGGGGTGGCGTTAAAGGGTTCAATGATAGGCAATGAGCTTGATGGAATTATGGTCACGGTTATGGAGGCACTGTTGTTGCTGGGCTTTCCGTCTACGAGTCCATTGGTCTGTAGAATTTGAAAAGCAAATACCGGATTTGATGATGTGATGGTTACATCATTGAATGAGACAGTTGTGCTGGCTTCTGGGGCGAGTGACAAGCCAGAAAATGTGCGCGCCTCAGCCACTACTCCATTTACGGTCAATTGTATTTGTGAAGAGGTGACGGTATTGCTTCCGTAATTTCTTACTTCGATGCGAGGCGTGATAGATGTATTGCACAATGTGGATGATGGCGAAACAATTTGCCGGATGCCTAAATCATTTGTGACCACCACCGGTGCAGTGGCCCCCGGTGAGTTAAGTAAGCTGATACGCCTTATACTATTTTGCAGCACCACAATCATGCGTGCTACTTGCCCTTGCGTGAAGAGATTCATACACACGTCATTCGTGTCATCAAGGTAGTTTTGAAACATCTTATTTGGCTTGGCTGGTGCATCACAGGATGCTTGCGGATGCGAAGGACATCCGTTAGTGGAGGAGGTTTGAAAAGGCGTATCGTCAACATAGTCGGTAGCGCAATTGCCATCACCCCAAATATGGCGCAGCCCAAAGAAGTGGCCGATCTCATGTGTGGCTGTGCGGCCTTTGTTGTATTGTGGCAATAGATTAAAACTTGATCCTGATCCGAATGCTTGGTAATCTACACTCACGCCATCCGTAAGCCGATCTGTGGATGATCCTTCAAGGCCAGCAAGCGTAGAAATAGGTAATTGTGCATAACCAATAAAGCTTCCGGTCAAATTCAATACCCAGATGTTCAAGTAATCTTCTGCAGGCCAATAGCTTAGGGCTTTGAAAATGTTGTTTTCGGATAGTGCGTCCCAGGAAGATTGGGTGCCTCGAACGCGAACAATACCGTTGGTGGGCAAACCCTCTGGGTCTTGCTTTGCCAGTACAAATTGCAGATCAATACTTCCGGCCACGGAGCCGAACTCTGCAGGTGTTTGATTTGCATCGGCATTCAGCCGCTTGTAGTCTTCATTCAGTACTTGTATCTGCGATAGTATTTGTGCGTCCGATACGTTGGTTCCCGTTCCAACCGGTTCACCATTGTGGATAACATGCACTACCACGGGAATGGTGCCGCTGAAGGATTGTGTCTTACCTGTTTGAAATGTTTTTAGCCTGCCCTCCGATAACTTCTGCTGCATCCACTGTTCAAACGCCTGTTCAGTCTCCGGGTTTTTCTTGTTTGCGTTGCGTTGTTTTTCGTATTCAACAATACCGCATCGCTCCTGGGCATAACTTACATTGGGTGATAGGAAAGCAAACAGTGCGATAGCAGCGAAGAAAATAGGAAGGGTGCGTACCATCAGGCGTGCGTGTCTGGCTTATTGGACGACAATTTGCTCAAAACGTTTAAACGAAAAAATACTGGACTTATGATAAATCCGGTGTGAACGGTGAGCGGTAACCTAGAGGTGTGTGAGATTGACCACCTCAATCGACTTGATTTCAGGTACAGATTTGCGAATGGCTTCTTCTACACCAGCCTTAAACGTCATGGTGGACATGGGGCAGTTGCCGCAGTTGCCGACAAACTCAAGCTTCACTATGTGATCGCGGGTGATCTCCAACACGCGCACATTGCCGCCATCGGCCTCAAGATAAGGGCGGATGTTGTCAAGGGAAGATTCAACCCGTTGGGCGAGTTCCTCGGCAGTGATGATGGCAGTAGCGGTCATACAGTGATCTCGACTTTCTTCGTGGTGGCAAAGGTAGCATTTCTAATTGCAATCTGGCGTGCCAGGGTCTCGGCCAGTTCTGTAAATGCTGTGGCCGTAAGGCCAGGCTTCAGCACGGCAGGCAACCCGCTGTCTCCGCTTTCGCGAATGCTTTGCACCAGCGGTATTTGTCCCAGCAACGGCACATCAAATTTTTCCGCCAGGTTCTTTCCTCCGTCTTTGCCAAAAATGTAGTACTTGTTGTCAGGGAGCTCATCTGGTGTGAAGTAGGCCATGTTCTCTACTACGCCCAGCACCGGTACGTTG
>JAIENH010000260.1 GCA_019751475.1 Cyclobacteriaceae bacterium | reverse complement strand
GAGGATAGGCGCAAACGAAGCCAACGCCAGCATGTTGAAGAAAATGTGCCCAAAGCCACCGTGGGCGAACATGTAGGTGAAAAACTGGTAGGGCGCAAACGCGCAGGAGCCAATGGGCCAGAGTGAAATAAATCCCGAAAGGCCCGGATTAAACTGAAATTCCATGCAACGTGCCGAACCAATAGGCAGCAGGTTTTGCAAGAGAAACACCACAACGTTGATAATGATCAGGTTGCGAACGAGCGGGGTGATATTGAACATTAGCGGAAGTAGCTTTCGATCTTAGACGTATCAAAAATAAAAAATGTTGTGTTCCCTTCCGGGGAATAATTAGGCGTACGCGATGAAAAGAGTCCTTCCACCAGCGCATCTACCTCCTCTTTCGACAGTTTTTGGCCTGCTTTGATGGCTGCGCGCTTGGCCAACGACCTCGCCAGATTGTCGCGCAAGGGCAATGAAAGGTTTGATTGATTTTGCTTGAATTGCTCCACCAATCCTTCAAAAAGTTCCTTTTCGCCTTTGCCCGCAGCCTCGGCAGGCATACCGTTTACCACCAGCGTATTTTTCCCAAATACCTCAAACTGAAACCCAAGTGCTTTGATCTCAGTCTCCATTTCCATCACAAGCGCAAAGTCGGCTGCACTGAGCGTGACCGTCTGCGGAAATAACACTTGCAAGCTGTTGCCGGCTGGCGTTTGCATTTTTGAAAGAAACTTTTCAAACAACACCCGCTCGTGAGCCGCCTGCTGATCAATGATCATGAGTCCGTTCTTCACGGGCCGCACAATGAATTTTTGTTGAAATTGAAAAGCACTTTTCTCTTCCGCGGGTGAAATAGGTTGAGTCTCCGATTTCACTGTAACAGCTGAAACTTGCGGTGAGAAGAGTCGGGATTGGGTTGGTCGTTCGTCTTCAAAAAGCTTTTCCCACTGTTGTAAGTTTGATCGCTGAAGCGAAGTGCCCAATTGTTCGGCCATGAATTGATCTCGACTGAGAGCAGGCACACTCATGGTTTTATCCATCAGGTTCACATCGGCTGAATAATCGAGGGCGGGCGCGAGGTTGTGTGTGCCCAATGCCTGCTTCACCGCTGATCGCACCACCGCATATACCGCGCGCTCATCATCAAATTTTATTTCTGTCTTTGTAGGATGCACATTCACATCTATGTGGCGCGGGTCGATTTCCAAAAACAGAACATAAAAAGGAAAATTTCCTTCTGGTAGTAAGCCTTCGTATGCGCTTGTCACAGCGTGGTTCAGGTAATTGTTGCGGATGAAGCGATGGTTAACAAAAATAAATTGTTCACCACGGGTTTTGCGGGCCGCCTCCGGTTTGCCAATGTAGCCATTTACACGCATGAGGTCGGTCTCTTCCTTACAGGGAGCTAATTGTTCTTGATAGCTTTTTCCAAACAGCCCCACCACCCGTTGGCTCAACTTACCAGGCGGAAGGTCATACACCAACTCATCGCCTTGCAATAAAGAAAAAGAAAGTGTAGAGTGCGCCAGCGCGATTCGCTGAAACTCCTCCACGATGTGCCTCATCTCCACCGGGTTCGACTTCAAAAAATTTCTTCGGGCGGGGATGTTGTAAAATAAATTCTTGACACTGATGCTGGTGCCTGTCTCTGTTGCCGCAGCTTCCTGGCGTTTTACTTCCGAGCCTTCTATCAGCAGAAAGGTGCCAAGCTCCTGGTGGGCCTGGCGCGTCTTCATTTCAAATTGCGACACGGCCGCGATAGAAGCCAGCGCTTCTCCACGAAAGCCCATCGTGCGGATGGTAAACAAATCTTCCGCAGAACGGATTTTTGAAGTGGCGTGGCGCTCCAGGCTCATGCGAGCATCGGTTTCGCTCATGCCCGAGCCGTTGTCAATTACCTGGATGAGTGAGCGGCCCGCTTCTTTAATGATCAGCTTGATGATTGTGGCTCCTGCATCGATGGAGTTTTCCATCAATTCCTTCACGACCGAAGCTGGGCGTTGCACCACCTCACCAGCGGCAATCTGGTTGGCAATAGCATCAGGAAGCAGACGAATAATGTCGGGCATGGAGGGGCGAAGTTAATAACGTTTGGGAGATGTGACCCACTCCTTTATTTACCTTATTCCCGCAGATACCACGGATTAAATAAATGCACGCAGATTCGCGCTGTAAATCTTTAAGTCTACTTTCAGCGTAATACGCGAAGGTCTTTAATCTGAGTAAATCTGCGGAAAAAATTAGATGCGTCTGCTCTGCAATTAATGAGCTACTACGTCATTAAAACCGGTTCTTAAACTTAAAATAAATGTAGACGGGAATAAAGACGATAAAACTATACAATGCTACTTTGCCCCATTGCAGGAAGGCAATCAAAAAAAGTACGATAAACAATAATATCCCCAGGCGGAGCAACACGGCATTCAACTCACCCGGAGCTTTTTGCGAGCGTCTACGGGCCGATTGAAAGGCACCTGTGATGCGTGCACGGTAGTCACCTGTCACCACTTGTTGCTCGCCCCGCTCGCGGGCCAACTCCTGGCGAATGCGGTCTTCGCGTTCTTTCATTTCCTCCGCCTGCGGATCGTAATAGCGGGGAGCATAATTGAAGCGCTTGTAGGCGGGAGCTTTGGTGAAGAGAGATATAAATTTCATAACGGTAAA